>CANGGP010000002.1 GCA_947453445.1 Sphingobacteriaceae bacterium | reverse complement strand
TAACAGCATTGCAATTAGCAGCAGCGATACTACCCATTATTTTGTTTAAGATTTTTATGGTGCTCACCGACAAGCATCCCAATCGCACCAATGAACCATTCGGCTTAAACGGCATGGTTGAAAACATCGACAGCATATTAGCGCCTGTATTTGGTCCAATGAAGAATGTGATGGAGCATTTTTTTAATTCGCGCAGCACGCATTATGAAGGTCATACATACCTCGGCTTTTTTAGCATCTTGATGAGTCTTGCATTAATATTTCTTTTTGTTGCGGCCTTCAAAAAAATTAAAGTAAACAAAGAAGCTTTGGCCATTTTATTTGCAGCCTTTATCTTGTTATTGATTTCATTTGGATGGCATCAAAAGCTGATGACTTGGTTGGGCCTCGATTTGGCCTTTATGAATCAGTTTAGGGCCACCTGCCGTTTTGCTTGGTTTTTTTATTATGCCTTGCCAATTTTTTTAATTTGTCATTTCGATAATTATTTTCAATCACAATTTGACATGCAAAAAGGCAGAGTGCTGATGTTTGGTATTTCGTTTTTATTCTTCTCCTTTAATTTTACTGAAGCCCATTATATGTTTAAGATGGATGAAGATGTATTTTGGAAGTTTAGAAATATTTTTAATGCTGCGCAATTAAATTCTGAAGAAAAAGAGAACCTTTATACAATCCAACAAAAAAACATTCAAGCCATTATACCCTTGCCCATTTACCATAGTGGTACTGAGATGTACGACCGTATTGGCTTTAATAATTCGATGATACCGTCGATGATTTATGCGGAGCAAACTGGCATTCCAATATTAAGCGCCATGATGTCGCGTACATCGATGTCGGAAACCAAAGAAGGATTAAATTTATTGAACAGTTACAAACTAAACAGACCCGCCATTGCAAAACTAAGTGGAGGTGATTTTTTAGTGATTAAAACTGAAAATAATTTGATGCCGGATGAGTTGCGCCTTTTTGCAAATGTGAAAGAAATCAGTCATAATGATTCATTGCAATTTGGCATCATTGGCAAAAAAGATTTTTTGAAAAGAAAGCTGGATGAAACAAAAGTAATCTTGGCCGATAAAATTCATTTGCTCACAGATACAACCAATGTGGTGTACATTCCTTTTGAAAACCGCGAACCATATACGGTTGGACAAATGCAAAAGTTTACAAGCCTTTATGCTTTGGATTCGAATCAAATAAAACCCGGGACATATGTAGTGAGTTTAAAATACCATTACAGCTTAAACAATTACCATGCTTTGGCTTGTGACATGATTATTACCGAAAGTCACAAAGATCATTTTATTTGGAAGTACATGGTGCCGATACGTTTATTGAGCGGCTTTTATGAAGGTTTTGCGGTTTTTGAAACCATTATTGAATTAGACAAAAACAACAAGTATGAATTTTTTATTGCAGGCAGAGAAGAACGAGAGTACAGGGTGTCAGATTTTATGTTAAGACCCCGGAACACCACGGTGATAGTTAAAACTTCGCAACAGGATAGTTCATTCAATAACTTCCCTAAATAGACGAACCTTAAATTGTCCAGAAACCTTATGAACATAGCGTCTAAAACCAAAATATAATAAACTAATTTACCGGCTTTTCTTTAAAATGAAAGTGTTTCTGGCGAATTATAAATTGTGAAGAACTTAAAATTTAATGAAAAATGAAAATTTTAAAGATTCGTGATTTAGCGCCAGGGATGTGTAAGCCTGCCTGCCATTGCTTAGCTCGCGTTACGGCAGGCAGGCCTGCCTGCCATTGCTTAGCTCGCGTTACGGCAGGCAGGGGCGCCCAAGTGATAACAATACTTTTTGAGGTTTGAATAAATAGATTTTTTTATTTTGCCGGTTTTGATTTAAACAAAACCTTCATCAGATTAAAAGTTTCTTGAACAAGAATTTTAAACCGCATTTTACTAAACAGAACATTTTCTTTCAGTTCGGCTTCGCTTGTTTTTACTGATATTTCAGGGTCGTTGCTGATGGTGTAAACAAATTCAAAATCGAAGAGATAACGGTTGATGGTGGTTTGAAGAAACTTGGCTTTCCCTTTTGCATTAAAACCTTTTAAACCACATTGTGTGTCGGTGATTCGCATGTTGAGGAAGCGTTTGATGAACACCCGAAAGGTTTGGGAGAGCGATTTTCGGAACCACGACATTTTTTGACGGTAATAACTTTCGCTACGGTGACCCAGCACCACATCTGCTTCGTTCAGCGCAAGCGCGTGCATAAGATTGAGCATGCTTTGATTTGTGAAGGGAAAATCAATATCCGTATAAACCACAAAAGGTGCAGAAGATTTGGCAACTCCATAACGCAGGGCATAACCTTTGCCTTGGTTAAGGGGATATTCAAAATAACTGTGGGGAATGTTTAAGTTTTGAAGAAAGGCAATTTGTGCGGCTGGACTAGTGGCCGAACTACCATCGTTCACAATAATAAAATTTAATTGAAAATGATTATTGGCGGCCTGAAAAAACTTTTCTAATTCAAAGTGCCAAGTATGGCCGGGATTAAAGCAAGGCAACACGATATCAATTTGTTTTTTCGTACTCACCTTGATTTGTTTGGTTTAAAGAACCATTTCTTTAATGTCACCCTCAATGATTAATTTTCCGGCAGTAGCGTTTTTTATTTGTTCAACGCTAACACCGGGAGCACATTCGAGCAATTTAAAACCACCTTGTGGTAACACATCATACACTCCTAATTCGGTTACAATTTTTTTCACGCAACCCACACCGGTGAGCGGTAATTCGCATTTGGATAATAATTTTGATTGTCCTGCTTTGTTCACTTGTTGCATAGCGACAATGATGTTTTTGGCACTGGCCACCAAATCCATGGCGCCACCCATGCCTTTCACCATTTTGCCGGGAATTTTCCAATTGGCAATGTCACCGTTTTCGCTTACTTCCATGGCGCCCAAAATGGTTAAATCCACTTTTTGAGAACGAATCATACCAAAACTCATGGCGCTATCAAAAATACTAGAGCCTTTTAATAAAGTGATGGTTTGTTTACCGGCATTGATTAAATCGGCATCTTCTTCGCCTTCGAATGGAAAAGGACCCATGCCTAAAATACCATTTTCTGATTGTAATACCACATTAAATCCTTCAGGAATATAATTTGCTACGAGTGTTGGAATACCAATCCCTAAATTCACAAACATGCCGTCTTTTACTTCTCTTGCAATACGTTTTGCAATCCCGTTTTTATCTAACATATCAATATGCTTTTATATATGCTTTATTAAATTGAATTTTCAATGCTTCTGCTACATTCTTAGCAATGCGCATTCTTCCTCTTTCATTGTAGTGCTCTGTTGTCCAATTTTGATCAATGAAATCATGCCCATTTACCAATTCTAAATTATCAATCACAGTGGTATTTTCGCTTTGGTATCTCTGCTTTAAATAATCTCTGTTTTGACGCATTAAAAATACTAATTCCTTACCTACTAAACTATCGGCGTAGGCAATATTTTCGGATAGTAAATTCAAATATAAATGTATGCCTTGTTTTTTGCACCAAAGGCTGATGTCATCAAAGTCAATGATCCTTGGGTTATTTTCATTTAAATTGAAGGCATAGGCTTTAATGTAATGACATGCCAATTCAATTTTTTTCATGTCCCATTTTCCATCAGGCGTTAAGTGGCCGCCATTGGCCATGCCATCATCCCATTCGCGAACAGTTTTGTATTTAAAAGGTATATCAAAAATCAATTGTTCTGTTTTCCATTGCTTTTGCATATCTTTTTCACGCTGCTCAACTGTTTTGTTATCGAAGGCTTGTAAGGCCAGTAAAAAGCGATTCATTAAATGCGGATAAGCTTGACTCATCACCATGGATTGTTGAAGAGAGCTTTCTAATTTTGAGTGAATCCATGCCGCATCAAAAGAACGTAAGTTCATGGTAATGACAATGGCTTTTGGTAATTTTTTTCGCCCATCCATTTGTTTTAACCAGTGCCTATAAATGCCGGCATGTGTTGCATATTTGTTGATGTTTACAATTTTTAACTGCGGATAAAACAAATTACAAAGCGACGAAATACTTGCTTGCGTTGAATCGTCGGGCGCATAGGTAATATTTGATGACTCGCCAAAATAATAAACATCAGTATTTTCTTGTGATTGTTTTATGTCTAGATCTTCTTTGGCGTACTTTACTAAATCGCTTTGATAAAAAGTATGCGTATAGATAATATTCAAGCCACAAAAAATGGAAAGCAAGAGCAGAAATTTTATGGCAATAGATTTGATCATTTAAAATTGAAAATAAATAAAATTAAATTTTTGAGTGCCTGCCATTGCCAAAAGTAAAAACAATAATCCGCTGTAAATAAGCCATCTCACAGGTGCTTTGTGTTCATCCATAAAATGATCGAAGCGTTTTGTGTACAATGCCATATCCCAAATAATCATGATAAGGATTAATAAGAGCGGAAAGGCAAGTTCATGCCATTTCAATCCAAAAAAAGGATTGTGTGTTAATGCGGAAAATATATCCATGGCTTTGGCAAATGACTCTGCTCTAAAAAACACCCATATAAGTGCGCACAGTGCAAAGGTTTTCAGCGTTAAAAACACCGAAATTATGTTCCATTTATCCTTGGCTTTAAAATTGAATAGCTTCGAAAAATAACTTTCCATTACACGCAATAGGCCATGCAATAAGCCCCAAACGACAAAGGTCCAACTGGCACCATGCCATAAACCACTGATGGCGAACACTACAAGGATGTTGAAAGTCCATTTGGGTAATGAAACCTTATTGCCGCCTAAAGTAATGTAAACATAATCTCTAAACCAGGTACTTAAAGAAATATGCCATCGTGACCAAAATTCTGAAATGCTTTTCGATAAGTAAGGCGTTTTAAAATTATCCATGATATCAATTCCCAATAATTTTGCTGAACCCAATGCAATGGTGGAGTATCCAAAAAAATCGGCATAAATTTGAAACGAGAAAAAAATAATGGCCATTAAAACCTCAGCGCCACTGTGTTGCAGCGGAGCATCATAAATTAAATTTACATGCGGGGCCAAATTATCGGCGATTACCATTTTGATAAAGAGTCCAAATAAAATCAAACGCAATCCGGATTTAAAATTTTCAAGCAAAGGTCGGTGCTCTGCTTTTAAAGCATTGCCGAGTGTTTGAAACCGCTCGATTGGTCCTGCCACCATTTGGGGGAAGAACAAAACATAATTTGCAAAATAACCCAAATGCTTTTCTGCCCTTTGTTTACCACGGTATACTTCGATGGTATAACCCATGGATTGAAAAGTATGAAAAGACAAACCGATGGGCAGAATAATATTGAGGTGCGAGGGTTTTATGTGTAATGAAAACAAAGACCCAAATGCCTCTAAATTTTGATTGGCAAAATTAAAATATTTGAAAAAAAATAATAAAAGTATGTTGCAAGTTAAACTGGCAATTAAGAACAGTTTGCGTTTGTGGCCTTGATTTCTTTCGATAAGTATTGCCGCAAAGTAATCAACCAAAATGAGAAAAAACAAAATGAGAATGTACTCGGGCACAAAGGCCATGTAAAAATAACAACTCGCAATGAAGATAAGAAGCCATCGGTACTTGGGCGCAATCAGATAATACAGAAGAACTACAATCGGTAAAAAAACAAGAAATGAAAGTGAGTTAAATAACATCCGATTATTTTATTTTAAATACCTGCACTTTGTTTTCGATAAAAAACGGTTCTAGGCGATTGGCCATACGTTGAAAGGTGCGTTGCGCTTTTAGCGTTGTATCGCTCATAATCAAATACTGTGCTTTATTTTTCATCCCCTTCTCCAATACCAAAGTATCTTCAATAAAATGGTGCTTTGCGATGGTATATCCTTTTTGATCCATAAAATAGAGTGAAATATCAAAACTCTGATCGGGTGTGCTGATGACTTTATCTTCTCTTTTAATGCCATGTGCCCTTAAAACCGGACCGAAATTTTCGATGCGTTTGATGGCGTTACCATAATCCCAAAATAAGTATTTTGCGAGGTTCTCATCCTCCGCACTCACAAAAGGAAACCAGCTTGCCAATTTATCATCTTCAATCATTCGCAAACGGTAAATGGCGGCTGCATGCATCGAATTAAAAAGTAAAAATAGAATCAAAAAAGAACGGGCAAAAGTTTTGTTATTGATTAACCATTCACTCTTGACAATCAAATCGGCAAAACAAAAAAGTGCCACCACGGGAAAAATCATCAGGTTGCTTAGGTAATAGTCGTGTACGCTAAAAACTTGAAAAAAGAACAAAAGGTATGCGAGAAAAAACACCGCAGTAAAAACAAAAGCATATTTAAGAAAGACAGGAAGCTGCTTAAACTTAGCGATGACAAATAACACGATGACCAAGAACAAAAACAATGTTGGCTTATTTAAAAACACCGGAAACAAAACATTAAACAACAACTTTAAATTTTTAATGATTTCAACCTGATCCAATTCCCAGATTGGTAATACGGTTAAGAGAAAAACGTTATTGTTATTATTGTTATTGTATTGCAAGGCGAATTTGTACCAAGCCACTAAAATGAAGGCCGACAAAAACAATGCGATGCCGGGCATTACTTTTTTGCTGAATAATTTTTCTGTTTTAAATTTTTGTGTTAATCCGAATAAATCGAGTAGACTGAAAAAAAACAAAATACCTAAACCCATGAGGGCGCTGGCCTTGAGCAACACTGCTAAGGTGCCGAAAAATAAAGCCGAATAAAAATATTTCATCTGTTTGTTTTCGTAAAACCGATAAAACAAACAAAAGCTAATAATGCCAATGGATAAGGCCGGCACATCGGCAATAAAATTTAAACTGTAAAACACTAATAATGGAGAAGTAAGTAACAAGCCAACACTAAAAAAAGCCAGCAAAGGCGATGCAAATTTTTTAAGCATGCCAATAAAAAAAACATACATGGCGATGATAAAAATGAAATACTCCAATAAACGGTAAATAAATTCCTTTTCGCCAAATACTTTCCAAAGCGCGGCGGCCGAGTAATTGAGCAAAGGGCATTCACTCACAGCTTTACCGTTGCTCACCCCGGCGTAATGAATTTTAGGTTCAAAAAAGTGCATGCCTTCTTCGTAATAGTTTTTTGCAATTGAAAGGCAATCGGCTTGGCGCCATTGGTGCGTGCCGCTTGGCCGAAAAAACATGGTTTTTGAATAATAATTTATGAAGAAGAGACCAATGATTAGCCCAAAAAACAGCAAACGTGCATCGAAATTTATTTTAAACCTATTCGGGTTTTGGACCATCTTTTGAAGCTATAAAGTTCAAAAATAGCAATTTTTACGGACACACTTAATACGAGCAGACAAGGCTAATTTATTGGCTTTTGCGGCGCATCAATAAAAAGTTGTTCAAATCATATTGCACGATCCATTCACCTTTAAGCAACATACTTTTCCAAGTAGAATCGAATTTCGTTTTTGAATACGGGTAAGTGTCTCCTTCTTTCATAAGGCAAACATATTTGGCATTTCGTATATCAGGAAAATGGTATATATTTTCTCTGTAGGCTAAATGGGGCAATACACGACTGGAGGCACTTACGGCAGCATCATCCGGTATTTGATTAATCATGTAATGTGCCAATCTGGTTTCAGCATCAACTGTGTAATAATCGGCTTTAAGGACGTTAAACTTTTGATACGGATTCGGATAATTGGCAATTGATAAACAATAAATAGTGACAGTTAAGGCAAAAAGCAAAACTGAAAAACCGGCGGGAATGCGCCATTTGGGAGAAAACTTTTCACCAATTATGGTGAATACCAACAAGGGCAAACAAGTGGCAATTTCAATGCTGTAGTACATTTCGTAACCCCATCGGTTATTGTAATCGTTGAACATTTTTTTTGCGATAAATGGCAATAAAAAAACAAGGTAAATGGGTCGCCACAAAAGCAATACCCCTCCTGAAATGCCGTATACTAAATAAAAAGCCATTTTAATATTATCGCTGTAAGGTTCGTTTGTATGATTCACAAACAAATATTTTATGGTTTGAATCGGATGAAGTATTATGAATTGAAGGGCCTCTTTGGGATTTGCACCCAAAATTGAATATTCGAACAATTTGTACTTATTATTTTGCCCTTCCACCAAAGGAATTAATATTTGAAAAATGCATATAAATGAAAGCACCGAAAGAAATAAAAATAAAAAAGACAAGCGAAACAACTTTCTATCCTTGCGGTGATTGTAAGCTAAGAAAAGAGAAACAAAAATTAAGCACAATGAAAAATCTTCGCGATTGATTACTAAAAAACTGAAGGCTAAAAAAGCAGGCCATGTTTTTTTTGCCTCAAAATAATAAAGAAAAACCGGAATCATCGCAGCGCCAATAATGGCAAGGTTGCAGTCGTTTTGCAATGAAGAATACCTGCCATAAAGTACAAAGTAATACAAAAGCGACAAGAGCGCGAGTTCCTTTTGATTACACTTTAATTCAACCAAACGATATGTGGCCCAAGCACCATAAATGATGAACAACCACTGTAAAATCAATAAGGTATAAGTGCCTGTAAAAAATTTAAAAAGCCAAAAAAAAGGCGACAACAATGGCAAGGTTAATGAGAAATGATCTTGAAGAAAATTAGATCTACTATCGAAAACCAGCGACATCGGGCAGTTTGAAAGCCGCCAATGCGCGAAGTCGAAAAAGGCAAAATTATAAACGCCGTAATCGAAAGTGAAAGTTCGAAAATTATAGTGGTTAAAAAGAACAATATAAAGTTGAAGGAAAGCCAAGAAAAAAACCACTCCTTTTAATATGAGAAAGAATTGGCTTTTATTTGCTTCCGGCTTCAAAAAGATTATGCGCTTTTACGAACGGTTCGCTGCTCAATCCGTTTTTCATAATGTTGACCTTGAAAAATACGGTGTACATAAATGCCCGGTGTATGAATTTGATCAGGATCTAATTCTCCTGCCGGAACTAAATGCTCTACTTCGGCAACCGTTATCTTGCCAGCCATGGCCATCATGGGATTAAAATTACGGGCGGTGCTTTTATAAATTAAATTGCCGGCGGTATCGCCTTTCCAAGCTTTTACAATGGCAAAATCGGCTTCAAAAGCTTTTTCCATCAAATAATCCTTTTCCTCGCCTTGGTAAGTAAATTTGCGCACCTCTTTGCCAATGGCCACTTCAGTGCCAACGCCCGCAGGTGTGAAAATCACAGGCATACCATATCCGGCAGCCAAACAGCGTGTAGCCAAAGTGCCTTGTGGCACCAATTCAACTTCTAATTCACCGCTTAGCATTTGTCGTTCAAATTCATCGTTTTCACCAACGTAGCTTGAAATCATTTTTTTTATTTGTTTGGTTTGCAACAACAAACCCAAGCCAAAATCATCAACCCCGGCATTATTGCTAATACAGGTTAAATTCTTAACGCCCATTTTTACCAATTGATTAATGCTATTTTCGGGAATACCGCATAAACCAAATCCGCCAACCATCAAGGTCATGCCATCTTTTATATCCTTTAATGCTTCTTCAGCATTTTTTACTTCTCTGTTTATCATAATACAATATATTCAAATAAAAATAAAATTCATCATTTTAATCAAATATCCCTCCACCATCATCCTTAGTAGGAATATCTATATCATCATCGTATTTGCTGCAATCCATCTCCAAATTTGGATCCATGTTTTTAGGACGTGGGAAATCAGCTTTTGTCATTTTTAAAGTTTTGTCGGCGTAAATCTTGTTGAAGAATTTACCCCAAATTGGTAAAGCCATTGAAGCCCCTTGCCCCTCTTCCATCGAATTAAAATGAATGCTTCTGTCTTCACCACCTGTCCATACACCTGCTGCTAATTCAGGGGTTAAACCAATGAACCATCCATCGGCATTGTGTTGTGTGGTGCCTGTTTTACCTGCTATTTGATTTTTTAATTTGTGTCTAAAACGTAATCTGCTGCCGGTACCGCCATCAACTACACCCATCATTAACTGAATCATGGCATAGGCTTTTTCTTCACTAAAAACTTCATCGCTGGTTGGAATAAATTCCTCGAGCACTTTGCCATTTTTATCTTCAATGCGTGTAATAAAAGTTGGCTGTATATAAGTGCCCTTATTCGCAAAAGTAGAATTGGCCGCCACCATTTCATACAAACTGATATCCGGTGTACCCAAACAAATCGAGGGCACTTCGGGAATATCGGATGTAATACCCAAACGTTTTACCAAATTTACAACAGCATGTGGCCCATACTGCTTCATGATCCAAGCCGTTATATAGTTAATTGAATTGGCCAATGCTTTCTTCAGCGTAATCATTTTCCCAATGTTTTTGTCATTGGGTCCGTCGGAGTTATTCGGGCACCAGTCTTCACCGGTTTCGGTAGTGATACAAGTTTTTACATTCGGTACTTGGTGGCAAGGCGACAATCCTTCTTGAATGGCCAAGGCATAAACAAAAGGCTTGAAGGTAGAACCCACTTGTCGTTTGCTCACTTTTACATGATCGTATTTAAAATGCTTGTAATTAATGCCGCCTACCCAAGCCTTTACATAGCCGGTTTGCGGTTCCATGGCCATAAAGCCTGTTTGCAAGAAACTCTTGTAATACTTAATACTATCGTATGGCGTTAGCATGGTGTCAATTTCCCCACGCAAACTGTACACCTTCATGGGTACTTTTTGATAGAAAGTGGCAATGATCTGCGCATGCGTAAGTCCCTGCTCTTTTAAATCTCTGTAACGGTCGCTACGTTTGATTGAGCTGTTCATCATGCTCTCAATTTCTTGTTTAGAAACGTTCCAAGCAAAGGGCGCATTTTTTTTATTTAAACATTCTTTGCTAAAAGCCTTTTGCAGTTCGCGCATGTGTTCAGCAACAGCCTCTTCGGCATACTGTTGCATACGTGAATCGATGGTTGAGTAAATCCGCAAGCCATCGTGGTAAATGTTATAAGGTTTATTGGTTTCAGGATTGATGTGTTTTTTGCACCAATGATCTAAAAAATTATCGCGTAAATACTCTCTAAAATATGTGGCTAAACCATCGTTGTGATTTTCGGGACGAAAGGATAGATCGAGTGGCAGTAACTTTAAACTATCATATTTCTGTTCCGATAAATAGCCGTATTTCACCATTTGGTTCAATACCACATTGCGGCGCTGTTTGGTGCGCGCTTCAAAACGAATGGGATTAAACAAGGCCGAGTTTTTAGCCATCCCAATTAACATGGCTGCTTGTTCAATTTTTAAACTGTCTTGTGAGCGGTTAAAATAAATTTGAGAAGCAGATTTAATCCCTACCGCCAAATTCAAAAAATCATATTTGTTGAGATACAATGCTAAAATTTCTTCTTTGGTGTATAATTTTTCCAAACGTGTGGCAATGATCCACTCTTTTACTTTACGAATAATCAATTCAGGCTTACTTAACTTTTCGCGGGGGAACATCATTTTGGCCAATTGTTGGGTAATGGTACTTCCACCACCTTTGTTGCCGCCCATAAAAATGCCCAACATTGAACGTAATAATGCCTTTACATCAACCCCACTATGCTCATAAAATCGAGCGTCTTCGGTGGCTATCAAAGCATTCACTAAATCTTGATCAATCTCATTAAACTTTACGTTCACCCTGTTTTCGCTGTAATACTTGCCAATGATTTTCATGTCGCCACTATATACAATGGTGGCCAAGCTATTTTTTGGGTTCATTAATTCATCAACTTTGGGCAAAGAACCCAAGGTGCCGCTACTTACCAAAAAAACGACGAGTAAAATCAAGAATACAGGACTAAGTAAAATAATCCAAAGCCATTTAATATAGGGATTGATTTTTTTCAAGGAATCAACAAGATAAGCTACAAAATTACTAAAAATGAGCGCATTGCGCTAGTGTCAAGCAAAATTTATAAAAGGTCTTTGGTTAATTAAAGTGAAGCTGTAAAATGCTGAATTTAAATTTACCTTAAGATTAATAGGCGATTGGCATCGAGTTTAATGAAGATAAACAGCAAAATGGTGAATGACCACAATGAAGAGCCGCCGTAACTAAAAAAAGGCAAAGGAATCCCGATGACAGGCATGAGGCCAATGGTCATGCCAATATTCACAGCCAAGTGGAAGAATAAAACTGCGGCAACCCCATAACCGTAAATGCGACTAAAATCAGACCGCTGTCTTTCGGCCAAAAAAATCATGCGTAATATGAGAAATAATTCGAGAAAAATAACCACTGTGCTGCCAATAAATCCCCATTCTTCACCCACTGTACAAAAGATAAAATCTGTGTCCTGTTCAGGTACAAAATCATACTTTGTTTGGGTGCCTTGTAAATAACCCTTGCCCCAAAAACCGCCGCTGCCAATGGCAATTTTGGCTTGGTTTACATTGTAGCCTTCTTTCTTTAAATCAACGGTGCCTCTGCCCAAGAGCACGTCAATTCTCACTTTTTGATGCGGTTCTAAATGGTTGTAAACATAATTGGTGGTTAAAACAACGCCGGCGGCAGATAAAAAAATCAATGTTACGGTGATTAAATTTTTCCGACTTCGGCGAATGAATAAAAAAGACGAAAAGGAAATGATGCCCAAACTCAAAACAAGTGAAGAGGTTTGTGTTACCAAAAGCGACACCACAAATAAAATGGCTGCCAGGATACCAAATATTAAGAAATTAACGCTTAAACCTTCACGGTAAAGCACGATGATAAAAGCAATAAACACAATGGCCAAGCCTGTTTCATCTTGTAAAATTTTAATAATGATTAATGGGGTTACTACAAAAAACAGAGCAATAAATGTGTTCTTGTAATTTTTGATAATGTCTTTAAAGCGAAGTCTAAATTGCTGGTTAACGATAATATTTTGATTGCTTAAAAACTTTGCCAAGGCCAGGTTGGTGGCAAATTTCATGAACTCAGCCGGTTGAATGCCAAAATCACCAAAGCGAAACCACGAACGACTGCCCTTCACTTCACGCCCTAAAAAAATAACCAGAATATTCGCTATAATAAACAAGCCATAAAAACCGTATGCAAAGGCTGTGTAAAAATTGGCGTCAATCACTAGAATGCTAAATGCAATAATAGCAGCGCCTGAAATCCAAATAAGTTGTTTACCATATTTTTGAGAAGTGTCAAATATACTTTGGTGTTCTTCATTAAACACCGCGGCATAAATATTTAGCCAACCCATTACCACCAAAAGCACATATACGATAACCGTTACACGATCAACGCCATACAATATTTTATCTTGGTTATTCCTCACGATTAGTGTGATTCGGTAGTTAATAGATTTTTACCGTGAATTAAATCCACCGCCATTATTTTTTCCTCTTCTGCTTTGCGCGTTACTTTGCCGGTGAGGTATTTTTCCATCATTAAACTTACCACCGGTGCCGACCAAACGCCGCCGAAGCCAGCATTTTCAATCAAACAGGCAATTACAATTTTTGGTTTATCGCGCGGGGCGAAGGCCATAAAAACAGCATGTGATTTACCGTGTGGATTTTCGGCCGTTCCTGTTTTACCGCAAGCTACAACACCCGGCACCTTTTCATAATATGCTGTACCGGCGTCAAAACACATTTGCATGCCGTCAATTACATTCAAATAAGCCTCCGGTTTTTGTACACCCACATAATGTTTTTCGGTGAATCGTTTGTCGGTGGTGCGATTATTACCAATGCCTTTCACACAATGCGGGATATAATAAAAGCCTTGGTTGGCAATGGTGGCAATAACATTTGCCATCTGTAAAGGCACCAACAATAATTCGGCTTGACCGATGCCAAGCGATACAATGGTGTTGCTGCGCCATCCATTTTTACCAAACACTTTGTTATAATACTCCACCGAAGGCACATTGCCGGGTTTATCATATGGCAAGTCAGTGCCTAAATGGGTGCCCGGACCAAAGGTTCTAACCATGTCGCGCCAGTGATTGTAACCATCGATAAAGTGAGGATATTTTTTTTGATCGGTAATTTCTCTGAAAACATAGCTGTAATATGAATTGCATGAAACCGCCACTGATCCAACCAAATCAACCGGCGCGTGCGGATGGCATTTTGGTTTATTGCCCATTGGCGGATAACCGCGATGACATGGGAAAGATGTAGAACGGTTGATCACACCATCGTTTTGTGCAATTAATGCGTCGATTAATTTAAACGTTGAACCCGGCGGGTACATTCCTTGCAAGGCCCTGTTTACAAGCGGTAAGGTTGAATCTAAATACAAGCGGGCAAAATTTCTGGCCCTTTCTTTTCCACCCACCAATAAATTTGGATCATATCCCGGACTAGAAATCAATGCCAAGATTTCACCTGTTGATGGTTCAATGGCCACAACAGCACCTTTTTTACCTTGCATTAACTTTTCGCCGTATTCCTGCAAATCCATATCAATGGTGCAATACAAAGGCTGACCGGGCACAGCCAAGGTATCGTATTTACCGCCGGCATATCGCCCAATGGTTTTATTGTGTACATCGGTGATTACCAATTGCACCCCTTTTTTTCCTCTCAATGCTTCTTCATACGATTTCTCAATGCCCGATTTACCAATGTAATCGCCTTCATGGTAATATTTATCAATGGCTACTTTTTCTTTACTCACCTCAGCAATATAGCCCAATAAGTGTCCCGCAATTGGTCTTGGATATTTCCTAACGGTTCGCTTCTCAACGAAAAATCCTTTGAAGCGGTATATTTTTTCTTGCAAAGCCGCGTAGGTTTTGGCCGACATTTGTTTTTCGAAAACACTCTGCTTGCGCGGTGAATTGGGCGCTTGACAAGCCCGTTTCATGCGTTTTAAATATTCTTGTTTGGTAATTTGCAACACTTCGCACAAGGAAGCCGTGTCGCAGCCTTTGGTTTCTCTGGGTATCACAACCAAATCATAAGAAGGATCGTTGTAAACTAATAATTTTCCATTGCGGTCAAAAATAAATCCACGCACAGGGTATTCTGTCATGCGGCGCAAAGCATTGTTTTGTGCGGCCAACATGTACTTGTCATCTACAATTTGAATGTAAAACAAACGGCAGATGTATATCAAAACAATGAGGCCGAAAAAACCCCCTATTACCAACTTTCTATCTGCCAATTGGGCGTTATTGCTCATGCTCTACGTTTGTTCGAAAACAATAAAAATTGAATTAAATAAATAAATCCGAAAGTGCCCAAACTACTTAGTATCACGCGAAGCAGTGTGCTGAAGAAATCTGAAAACCGGAATATCTCGAGGTAAAATAAAAAGAAATGATGGATGATAATGAGGGTGCCTGCATAACGGATAAACCACTCCAGGCCCATGTCGTCGATAATTGGCTTTACCCCTATGTCATAACCTTCGCGCGGTGCCACATATTTTAAAACATAATAACGCGAAAAGCCAAGGATGGTGCAAGCGGCGGCATGTAAGCCGGACGAGTTGTAAAAATAATCGATGCACACACCCAACAAAAAGGAGGCGAATAAAACTATTAAGCGGTTGGTTTCGAAAGGTAAAATAATGATGGCCAAAACATAAGGCAGCAAAATAATGTAACCCGACAAGTTGATGTTTTGAATAATCAAAACTTGTAGAAGGATTAATACAATAAAACGAAAAATATTTCTAAAAATTTCAGTCGTCAATTTGCTTTTGTGTTTTGGTTTCTAATGAATCGCGTTCGCCTTTGTGTTTGTTTTTAATCACGTACACATGGTTTACTTTTTTAAGATTGGCGCTTAAGAGCACGGTAGCTGTGTAAAAAGATTCGTTGATGCGGCGCTCGAAACTTTCGATGGTGCCTACAATAATGCCTTCAGGAAATATTCCGGATAATTCGCTGGTAATAACGGTATCGCCTTTGCCGATTTTTGCATGTGTCGGAATATCGGTTAACAAACAATAACGGTAATCTTTTCCGTCCCAAATCAGCGGACCATAACTGCCGTCGCGTTTGAGCTGACAATTAACGCGCACATCTTTGTGCAACAAACTCATCACCGTTGAAAAATTATTCGACACATCAGTCACAATACCAACAATGCCATTGCTTGTCATCACGGCCATATCGCGACTAATGCCCATATTGGACCCAATGTTTAAGGTTAAAAAATTACGGCGTTTGTTCACTGATGAATTCACCACTTTGGCAGCAACATAAGAATACTGTTGTTTATACAGCGTATCATTTTTCTTATACTCGGCCAGCGGAATGGCAGAATAATTTGATTTCAAAAGATTACGCAAGGCAGCATTTTCTATGGCCAAACGATCGTTTTCTTGTTTGAGGGCAAAATACTCACGGGTGTTTGCGGCAGTTTGATAAACGTTAGCAACAACTTCATTCGATGAATTGATGACGTGTGAACCTTGATAACCGTTGCGATTCACCATTAGTAGAATACAAAGCACTTGTAAAACAAGAAAAATAAAAATAAAATTATGTTTAACAACAAATGCTAGAAGGTTTTTCATTTTATGTTAGCCTTGAGAAATCTGTGAACCAACAAAATTGTTTAGCGATAGAACGATTTACTGTGTATGTTTTTTGGATAAAATTCATTCTATCTGATTTGGGCAACATCACATTGCCGTATACGGTTAAGAATTATTTAATCAAGAATGGGAACTTGTGTACATTCTTTAATGCAATGCCTGTACCCCTTGCCACTGCTCTTAATGGATCTTCACAAACATGCACAGGTAACTTTGTTTTTAATGAAATACGTTTATCCAAACCCCTCAACAAAGAACCACCACCGGCCATGTAAATGCCTTTGCGGTAAATATCGGCAGCCAATTCAGGCGGCGTCATTTCCAAAGCATTTAAAATCGCTTCTTCAATTTTTGAAATTGATTTATCCAAACAATGTGCAATTTCAACATAACTGATATACACTTCTTTTGGAATACCGCTCATTAAATCTCGTCCTTGCACTGCGTAATCTTGCGGTGGATTTTCAATCTCCGTCATGGCTGCACCCACTTCAATTTTCACGCGCTCTGCACTGCGTTCACCAATTAAAATATTGTGTTGACGACGCATGTATTCTTCGATGTTGGCATTAAAGTCATCGCCCGCAATACGTGTAGATTTATCACACACAATACCACCCAAAGCAATTACGGCAATTTCGGAAGTACCACCGCCAATATCAATAATCATATTCCCCATGGGTTCTTCAACATCAATGCCCATCCCTATGGCAGCGGCCATTGGCTCATGAATCATGTAAACTTCTTTTGCACCGGCATGTTCAGCACTGTCACGAACCGCACGTTTCTCAACTTCAGTGATGCCGCTCGGAATACAAATCACCATTTTAAGTGAAGGTTTAAAAAAACGATTGCCGGGATTAATCATCTTAATCATGCCTTTAATCATTTCTTCTGCTGCCTGGAAATCCGCAATTACACCATCTTTCAGCGGACGAATGGTTTTAATATTTTCATGTGTTTTACCATGCATCATTTGTGCTTGGCGACCAACTGCAATAATTCTTCCTGTTGTTCTGTCCATGGCCACTATACTCGGCTCATCCACTACAACCTTATCATTATTAATGATAATGGTATTGGCGGTGCCAAGGTCAATTGCTATATCCTGCGTCAAAAAATCAAATAGTGCCATATGTAAATCTTAAAGGTGTAAAGTTATAAAAATCGATACTAAATGTGATTTTAGCACGCACCAAAAGGGGAAAGATTTTAAGAATTAGTTAACAAATTAATAGCCTAAAATTTTAAGCATGCTCTTGTAACTTTGTTCCTTCGCAAATAAGCGGGTGGTGATTTCTCCGTCTTCATCCAAATCAATCAACACATGTTTGGGTGCAGGAATTAAACAATGCTGTGTGCCGCCATATCCGCTCAATGCTTCTTGGTATGCACCGGTATGAAAAAAGCCCACGTATTGCGGTTGTTTTTGATTTTTCTCCACCTTCGGTAAAAACACTTGGTTGGTGTGCGCCTCGGTGTTGTAATAATCCATGCTGTCGCAAGTTAATCCGCCCAAGTTAACCGGTATATAAGGCTTATCCCAGTGGTTAATGGCCAACAAAATAAAACGTTGGTTAATGCCCCATGTATCGGGCAAAGTGGTGATAAACGAAGAGTCGATCATGTACCAAGTTTCGCGGTCGTTTTGTTGTTTTTGATCAATGATTGAATACAGTGTAGCTCCGCTTTCTCCTACAGTAAATGAACCAAACTCGGTAAAAATATTTGGTTCAGGAATATCATTCTGCGTGCAAAAAACTTTTATTTGGGCCACAATTTCTTCAATCATGTATTCGTAATCATAATCAAAACCCAATGAAGTGCGAATAGGCATGCCACCACCAATGTTGAGGGAATCTAAACTCGGACAAACAGCTTTTAAGTCCTTATAAATGTGCAAACATTTATTGAGCTCAGTCCAGTAATAAATGGTGTCTTTGATACCTGTATTAATGAAAAAATGCAAGAGTTTTAAATCGAACTTTGGATTGGTTTTAATTTTTTCATTGTATAAACTCATGATTTCGCTGCTGCGAATTCCTAAACGCGAAGTATAAAAAGTAAAAGAAGGTTCTTCCTCGGTACTAATACGAATTCCCAAATTCACCTTATCGGTTTTGGTGTGTTTTTTGTAATAATCAATTTCTTCCAAGTGATCCAATACCGGAATCACATTAAATCCATCATTGATTAAATCACATACGTTTTGCTTGTAGTTGTTGCGTTTGTAGCCATTACAAATAATATATGTATCTTTGCCGAGCGCTTTTTTTTG
The DNA here is from genome assembly GCA_947453445.1 of Sphingobacteriaceae bacterium. Classification (GTDB taxonomy): domain Bacteria; phylum Bacteroidota; class Bacteroidia; order B-17B0; family Aurantibacillaceae; genus Aurantibacillus. Next base: position 111,235 of record CANGGP010000002.1, on the reverse strand, counting down.
AAATTGTTCTTTGATTATTTGAATGTCGAAAGCCGAAGAGGTTTCTATATGTACATCGTTTTTTAGTACTTCGTCTAACACAAAATTAAAGTGTGAGCTTTTGGTACAATAACAATACACATATTTGCCTTTGTAATCAGCTTTGGCCATTGCAACATTAAACAATCGTTTCGCCTTTTGAATTTGACTGCTAATTTTTGGCAAATAACTGATTCGTAAAGGTGTACCATATTGTTTAATGATATCCATTAATGGTATATCATTGAAGTACAGTTCGTTATCAACAACCTTAAAATCTTCCTGCGGGAAATTAAAGGTTTGGTGGATGAGGGTTGAATACAGATTGTCCATTTTATGCAATGTAATTCACTTGGTTAAACAATTTTAAACTAAAGTAAGTCATTTAGTTTAAACAAAAGTATAGTAAAAAAACAAGAAATATCTCTTTTTTATGATTAAACCTATTAAAATAGTAGAGGTTAAGAGCGAAATTGGCGCCGGTACGCGCGGCTCAAGCATGGGGGTTGATGCCATTAAAATAGCTGCGCTCGACTTCGGGTCTCCTTTCTTTAAACGCTTTAAGTCAGTAGAAGTGCCAAATGAGAACAATTTGCTGCTCGAACCTATCATTCACGATTACGCCAAAAGAATTAAGGGTATTTACAATCTAAATGACCGCCTTTCGAAAGAAATTGTGAAAACACTGAAGGCGGATCAGGTACCAATTGTATTAGCCGGCGATCATAGTTCAGCTTTAGGTACCATTAGCGGTATTCGCATGGCTTACCCTGATAAGAAACTCGGCGTGATTTGGATTGATGCACATGCCGACCTCCATAGCCCTTACACCACCCCTAGTGGCAATATGCATGGCATGCCGCTTTGCTGTGTTTTGGGGGAAGATAACCGCGATCGCCAAGCCAATAAACCCGATGATGAAACCATCGAATATTGGGAAAAACTAAAGAATTTGGGAGGTATTTGTCCGAAGATTCAATACAACGACCTTGTTTACATTGCTTTACGCGATTATGAGAGTCCGGAAGATTACCTGATTAAGAAAAACAAAATACGTGTATTTAACCTACAGGAAATACGCAAAAAGGCAGTTGAGCGCATCGCCATTGAAGCATTAAACTACCTCGATCATTGCGACATGGTATATGTTAGCTTTGATGTAGACAGCATGGATTCAAGAATTTCGAGTGGAACAGGAACACCGGTACCAAATGGTATTTCAGAAAAAGAAGCCGGAAACCTCATCTATTATATTATGCGTAGTAAAAAGATTTGTTGTTTCGAAATGGTGGAGATTAATCCCACATTAGATCGCGAAAATTTGATGGCTGAAAATGCCTTTGAAATTTTACAAAAAGCGACCAACCAATTGAGTAACGATTTTTAAAAATAAGCCTATGTCTTTTATTCTTTCCGAAACTAAAGAGAATGTATTAACACTTACATTAAACCGTCCGGATAAATTCAACAGTTTTAACCGCGAAATGGCACTTCAACTTATTGAGGCCTTAGACAATGCCGCCAATGACAAAACCGTTAGAGCCATTGTTATTACCGGAGCAGGCAAGGCATTTTGTGCAGGCCAAGATTTATCTGAGGCCATCGATCCAAACGGACCGGGCATTAAAAAAATTGTGGAAGAACATTATAATCCCATTATTCTTAAAATACGCAATATTGAAAAACCAGTGATAGCCGCGGTAAATGGCGTGGCTGCCGGTGCAGGCGCCAATATTGCATTAGCATGCGACATTGTTTTTGTTGGAAAATCAGCAAGTTTTATTCAAGCGTTCAGTAAAATTGGTTTAATCCCTGATAGTGGTGGCACTTTTACCTTACCCCGCTTAATTGGTTTTAATATGGCCAGCGCCCTCATGATTACAGGCGATAAAGTAACCGCCGATGAAGCCATCCATTATGGTATGGCTTATAAAAAGTTTGAAGACAGCGACTTGGTGAGTCAATCATTTATTAATGCGCAACACATTGCAGCCATGCCAACAAAAGCCATTGGCAATACTAAACGACTTTTAAACCAAAGCTACAATAACACCTTGGTGCAACAACTCGATTTAGAACGTGATATCCAAATTGAATCAGCCAACACCTACGATTATAAAGAAGGGGTGAATGCTTTTTTAGAAAAAAGAAAAGCAGCGTTTAAAGGGGAGTGAGATAATAGATCGCTGATAAGGCTGATTTGGCGTGGATGAAAAATTAGCCACGAATTCCACTAATTTCACGAATTAGAACAATTCATTATTTATAATAAAATCTGCTTCAGGGGGGTGAGATGATAGAACGCTGATGAAGCTGATTTGGCGTGGATGAAAAATTAGCCACTAATTTCACGAATTAGAACAAATCATTATTTATAATAAAATCTGTTTCAGGGGAGTGAGATGATAGTACGCTGATGAAGCTGATTTGGCGTGGATGAAAAATTAGCCACGAATTCCACTAATTTCACGAATTAGAACAATTCATTATTTATAATAAAATCTGCTTCAGGGGGGTGAGATGATATTACGCTGATGAAGCTGATTTGGCGTGGATGAAAAATTAGCCACGAATTCTACTAATTTCACGAATTAGAACAAATCATTATTTATAATAAAACCTGCTTCATCCGCATTCCATTTTAATCCTACATTCATTTCAACCAGCTACTATACATCAAATAATTATTTGCAATGCGATTGATCTCGCCATGTATTAATTCTTCAGAAATATCTTTTATTTTTTTGGCAGGTACACCGGCGAAGATACAACCGCTCGGCACTTTGGTGCCTTCTGTAACCACTGCTCCTGCTGCTATAATTGTATTACTGCCAACTTCAACATTGTCCATCACAATGGCCCCCATGCCAATGAGCACATTGTCATGTATGTTGCAGCCATGCACAATGGCGTTGTGACCAATTGATACATTGTTGCCCAATACCAATTTTGTACCGGGCTGACCGGCCGCTAAATTCTCGTAAGTACAATGCAATACGGCACCATCTTGAATGTTTACTTTATTGCCGATGCGTATGCTATTCACATCACCGCGCACCACCGCATTAAACCAAACACTGCAATCATTACCCATTACAACATCACCTACAAGGGTGGCATTAGGCGCCAAATAACAATTTTCGCCCATTTTAGGCGCAATGCCTTTTATCGGAAGTATTAAAGCCATATTTTTTATAATCCCGGCAATAAACCGCTTGCCGCTTTTTTCATTTCTTCATCGTGAATTTTCTCAACCTGCAACAAGGCCTTGTTCATCACATCCACCAATTCATTTTCCAATTGTGTTTTGTCGCCTTGTTTTAATACCTCCCCAATTTGTAATCGCAAAATTCTTCTGTTACCTGTCATCTCCATTTCTATTTCTCCGCCGGCACCCTTCACGCGAAAGGTTCTTGCATCTAGTGCTTTTTTAATTTCATCTGCCCGCTCCTTCATTTCTTTGAGCTTGCCCATCATGTCGCCAAATTTTCCAAACATTTTATTTTAAATTTTTAGGAATTAAACAAACAGGAATGGCCTGCATTTTATGCTGATTCACCAAGTTCCTTTGCTGATAAATTTTCATCACCATTTTTTGACGATCGGTCATAGGCGCTTCCAACTTTTGTTCAAGATATTCCATGGCCCATTCCAGTTCATCATACGAAGCTCCTATTTGGTCTTCGTCAGTTCTGCCATCGGCAAATAAACCATCGGTGGGTGCGGCATTCTGAATGCTCTTCACCAAATCCAATTCCTTTCCCAAAGCATACACCTCACTTTTGTATAAATCGGCAATGGGACTAATATCCACTCCGCCATCGCCATACTTGGTGAAAAAACCAACGCCAAAGTCTTCTACCTTGTTGCCGGTTCCTGCCACTAACAGTTTTTGGTTTGTTGCAAAGGCGTATAATGTACTCATGCGAATTCTTGCTCGGGTATTAGCCATACTCAAAAAATCTTGCGTCTCAAGCGGTAAAGCTTTTTCATATGCCTCCAAAACACCAGTTAATTCTACAGTTTCCGATTCAACATTCGGGAAGTTTGCTTTTAGCCAAGCAATGTGTTCAACACTGCGGTTAAATTCATTTTGAAATTGACGAATGGGCATGTTGAGTGCTACTACTTTTTTACCGGTTAAAGCACAAAGTGTTGAAGTAACAGCGCTATCGATGCCGCCTGAAATTCCTACCACGAAACCATTGGTGTGTGATTGATCAGAATAGTGTTTTAACCAGTCCTTGATGTGCTCTATCACTTCGCGGTGTTTCATGTGTAAGGATTAACAAATTTATTGTTGGTAAAGTTAATGTTTTGAATAAATATTTATGAGAAAGATGAATAAATTTAGCCATGGATTTAAGGGCCATACAATTTCAACGCAATTCGGATGTATTAAAAAAATACTTGCCCGAAGGTGCTGTGCCTTTGATTGCCGAATGGATTGTGAAGTATGATTTTAAACTCAAAATAAAAAAAGAAAGAAGCACCCGCTTGGGAGACTACACTTCTCCGCGTAACGGGCTTAACCACCTGATTACTGTTAACCACAACCTCAATAAATTTTCATTTCTCATCACCCTGGTGCATGAAGTGGCACATTTGGTGACCTACAACCAATTTAAAAACACTGTGGCGCCGCATGGTGCGGAATGGAAACAAAATTTTAAAGAGCTCATTCAACCATTTTTATCGACCGATATTTTTCCACTGGAAGTATTTGCGGCTTTAAGAAAATACATGCAAAATCCGGCCGCTTCAAGTTGCAGTGATGTTCAATTATTGCGCACGCTTAAATTACACGACAACAATCCATCTTTATTTATTGAACATTTACCCATTCACACCATGTTTTTATACAATGGCAACCGCTTGTTTCAAAAAGGAGAAAAAATAAAGAAACGATACAAGTGCAAAGAAATGAGCACCGGTAATGTTTATCTCTTTAACCCTTTGGTGGAAGTGGATGTTTTTGAAGCCATTGAAAATTTTCCCCTGAAATAATCAAAATATGACGCTTCTTGTTTGCTGCTTTGCAAATAAGGATTAGGTTTGTAAAAGAAAAACACACCGAATGAAAGTTTCACAATTAGCCGAAAATATCATCGGCTCCGAGATCATTAAACTAGCAGCAGAAATCAATGAAAAAATAAAGCAAGGCGAAGCCATCTTTAATTATACCATTGGCGATTTTGATCCGCATGAATTTCCGATTCCAAATGAACTCAAACAATACATCATTGAAGAATATAACAACAACCAAACCAATTATCCACCGGGTGATGGTGTATTGGTGTTGCGTGAGGCTGTAAGCACATTGTTAAAAGAACAATTGGGACTCGGCTATGCAAACGACGAAATTTTAATTGCCGGTGGCGCTAGGCCCATCATATATGCTATCTTTAGAACCCTTGTTGATCCAAATGATAATGTGATTTTTGCAACGCCTTCATGGAACAACAACCACTATTCTTATCTTAACCAAGCCCAAGCTGTTATTATTGAAGCCTTGCCGGAAAATAATTTTATGCCGCGTGCCAAAGACATTCAACCGTATATTCAATCAGCAGCCATGCTTGCCTTGTGTTCGCCACAAAATCCAACCGGTACCACATTTACCAAAGAAGGATTGAATGAGATTTGTGATTTAGTGTTAGCTGAAAACAAACGCAGAGGTCCTGATGCAAAGCCGCTTTACCTTATGTTCGATCAAATTTATTGGGCACTTACTTTCGGCGACACAAAACATTTTAATCCTGTTGGTTTAAACCCCGAAATGCGTCCGTATACTTTATTTATTGATGGCATTTCGAAATCACTTGCAGCTACCGGTGTACGTGTTGGTTGGGGCATGGGACCAAAACCCATCATCGATAAAATGAAAGCCATCCTTTCGCACATTGGTGCTTGGGCCCCAAAGGCAGAGCAAATTGCCACTGCCAGATATTTAAACAACAGTGAGAAATACTTGGCTTTTGTTGAAATACAAAAACAAAAAATCAGTGATCGTTTGAATGCATTTTACAAGGGCTTCGAAAAATTAAAGTCAGAAGGATTTCAGGTAAACGCCATTGCACCACAGGCAGCCATTTATTTAACGGTACAATTTGCATTGCATGGTAAAAAAACAAATGAAGGCAAAGTGCTCGAAAGCACAGCCGATATCACAAAATATCTACTCGACGAAGCCAAGCTGGCCATTGTGCCTTTTTATGCATTTGGCAGCGATAAAAATTCGAGTTGGTACCGACTATCGGTTGGCACATGTAAGCTGCAGGAAATACCGAATGTGCTCGGCCAATTAAAAAATGCTTTGAATCAATTGTCGTAAACCCTCAGGTATTTGACCATTCAATTGGTTTATTCAACAATTAATTTTTTGGTGAAAACAAAATCTCCCATGGTCACATGCACAAAATAAACACCTTTTGGTAAATTTTGGATTTGCATTTCGATGGTATTTTCTCCGGCATTAACGGCTTTACTTTCAGAATAAACTTCTACACCTAAAGAATTCAACAAGGTAAGATTGGCTGTTGTGAATTCGCGAGAAGCAAATTTTAATTGCACCGTTTCATTCGCAGGATTTGGCAACAATAAAGCGTCTATATTATTGCGATTTTTTTCATTTAATCCACCAAGACGTATGCAGAAAGAGAATGTTAGTTTAGCGGTAGTGTACCAAGTGCTATTATTCGTTAATTGTGAATATGGATTGCTATTCGTTACTGTAAAGGGAATTTGATAATCTAGCGTGCCATTCACCGGGCCATTGCAAAAACCGGCCCCGCTTGAAAGGCTTGCGGTGAATACCGGCGACATAAAATGAAGTGTTGATCGACCTGCTATTTTTGTGTTGATTTGTCCTTGGCTTGCTAAAGGTTTGCTAATATTGTATTTATCATTCATGATGATGATGTTCGGTGTTGGATTCCCCAGGGTGTTGTTCACGACGATAGACCTGACTTTTACATTCGGTTGTATATTCCACTTTTTACTTTGCGAAATAAATGCTGAGTCTGTTTCTGCCCAAGAGAAAGTTATGTACTCACCACCTGAGGATCTCCCCATTTGCAAACGCGAATCTATGGCTATTTTGTCACCACTCGAAATATCCCATGGATTGTCGATAAAACCTGATGAACCGGCCACTGAACCCGGACCTTCAGAAGAGAGTGAATCAATTAATACATATTTCCATGCTTGAGAACCATCGCCTATAAAATCATACAAATAGGGTCTATTGCCGGGTATATGCTTCCATTTATACTCATCATTAGGATTTATACTGGTGGTAAATTGGGATATATACTGTAGTGAATCACTTTGATCTGAAGCAGTACTTGCTAAAATAAGTCCCATGTGTAAATAATTATTTTTATCGACTACCAAATCAAAATCATCAACATAAGGTATTTTTAAGGTAGCATCTGTTTCAACACCCGCCAAAGGCTTAATTACTGAGGCATTCGAAGGAGCATTAAAATCAATGCCATTTAACAAAGTCCAGCTGGTGCCACTGGTGGTGGTTTTATAAATAATTGGCTGCAAGCCTCTGTTTGAGCCAACTGCCGCATTTAAAGCGCCAATAATAACTACATAGCCCACTGTGCCAGATTGATTCCAGGCCATTTGTACCTTCGTTGAAAATTGACGGTTACCGCTACTTTGCGCAACAACACTTGGCACCAAAGAATCCGTTGTCCAAACAAACACACCGGCATTAAAATGTCCAATAACAAGCATAGCGCCTCTCATGGTGTTGGCATCGGTATTATCATCATCAATTAAAGCCAATGATCTTACTACGCCATCTTCGGTTGAAGTAAATCCTTGCATCGACCAGCCATGAGGCGCTTGATGAGCAGGATAGGCCGTTAGAGAAAAGGATAAAAATTGTTGTGCACCACTAACGGTCGACGGTGTTGGGTTATAAACTGCAGTGCTTGCTTGGCCAATTTGTTTGCTTGCATACCAATCGCCGGTAAAAGCATTATTGGCCACTACCGGTCCGCAACCTACCACATAAGCATTCGCAATATTGGTGTTGCCGGGTGGATTGTATATTGCGCCTTGAGGATATCGCCCTCCATTTGTAGCATCGGCCCAAATACAAGTGCTATCCCAATGTTGACCCCAATCACTGCTAATTTCAGCCACAATATTTCCTGAGTTGCTATTGGCCAAAGGATATGGGTTATAAGAATCGCTTTTTCGATGAATAAATGATACGGCATTGAGTGAAGGATTAAATTGCAATGGCCTACTTTGATTCGACAGCATACCGTACACGTTCATTGAGCCACATAATAAAGACCATGAGATGGCGGTGCTTGCGTTACTTTCTTTGGCCTGCGACTCCATATTTTCATGCGGCAGGGGATTTACATAGGCAGATTGATTTTTTGATTCAGCTGTTTTTAATTGTTGAATAAAAACAGCTGTGCGATTTATTTTTGCTAAAGCGCCTGATTGTGCGATTGCAGTGCAGGCTGCAAAATAAAAGATGTGGAAGGGTAAAAATTTTTTCATGGGATTTGCTTTTTTATTTATAACGATGGCATACAAAAAGGTTTCATTGAATAGGCCATTGATTAAGTTGATTCGACAACTGGTTTGTTTATGAGCATAAGCGGTATAAATATCAAAAAAAAAGCCGTTTCAAATGAAACGGCTTTTTATATTTAAAGATTAATATTATTCTACAACAATTTTCTTAGTACTGCTGTTGTTACCGGCTTTTACATTCACCATGTAAACACCGCTGTTTAATCCGCTTAAATCAAATTGAATGTTGTTTTCACCAACACTGCCATTGGCTGACGTTGATTTAACAACTTGACCAACGATATTCATTACACTAATTTGAACATTTTCGTTTTTGCTTAAAGTTAATTTCACAAAAGCAGAACCATTAGCAGGGTTAGGGTAAATCAAACTTTCGTTTACATTATTTCCTTGAATCTCATTAATACCAACTGTACATTTAAATTGATAATTCAATTTAGCTGATGTATACCAAGTGGTATTGTTTGTTAATTGAGCGTATGGATTGCTATTTGTTACAGTAAATGGAACGTTATACTCTGCTGTTGAAATACAGTTTCCAACAGATGTAACTGCAGCTGTTCCAGTTGTAGGAGACATATAATGCAAGGTAGCACGGTTTACCACTTTTGGATTTTGAGTTCCATCACCTGATGCCGGTTTAGTTACATTGATTTCATTTGTTGATACTGTGCAGAATGTACTGTAGTTACCTGTAGTTACTGAGCTGGTAATGGCAATAGAACGTGATTTAATGTTCGGCTGAATGTTCCATTTTTTACTTTGTGCAATAAAGGCTGAATCGGTTTCAGTCCAAGACACGTTTACAAATTTACCATCCGGTGTGCGGCCCATTTGGATACGTGGATCCATCGATAACTTAGCACCGTTGGTGCCTGTATTATCCCAAGGATTATCAGAGTAACCAGGGTAACCATTCGCAGAAGAAGGACCTTCAGAAGAAATTGAATCAACCATTGCAGCTTTCCAAGGAGAAGTACCATCACCTACGAAATCATATAAGTATGGACGGTTACCTGGAAGGTGAGCCCATTTGTATTTATCATTAGGATTAATACTGGTAGTGAATTGCGCGATATAATTTAATGAATCATCATTTGCAATAGCAGCACTACAGAAAATAGCACCAATATGCAATTGGTTATTGGCATCTACAGTCATATCGTAATCAACCAAATAAGGAACAGGGAAAGCGTTTGTAGCATCAACATCTACTAAATGATCAGTTACAATAGCCATCGAAGGTGAGGCAAAATTAATCACAGGTAACAATGACCAAGAAGAACCGCTATTGGTTGTTTTGTAAATAATTGGTTGGTAACCTCTGTTTTGACCTTGAGAAGTTGCCAAAGCACCCGGTACACAAATGTAACCAACTGTTCCTGCTTCGTTGAAAGCCATTTGAACTTCAGAGCTGATTACTTTGCTTCCGCCACTTTCAACTACGGTTGGAGGAATGATTGAATCGGTAGTCCAAGCAAATACACCTGCATTAAAAGTACCTTTAACAACCGATACACCTCTCATTGTAGACAAACCGGTTTGGTCATCTTGAATTAAAGCCAAAGAACGCACTACACCACCATTGGTAGATGTAAAGCCGTAACGTGACCAACCATGAGGACCTTGGTTAGCAGGGTAAGAAGGTAAAGTAAATGATAAAAATTGTTGCGCGCCCGGTGTTGCACTTGCAGTCGTATTATAAGCTGCTGAACCCGGAGCACCCAATGCTTTGCTTGCGTACCAATCACCTGTAAAGGCGTTGTTTGCTACAATAGGACCACAACCTACAACATATGCATTGGCAATGTTTGAATTACCTGCAGGGCTGTAAATAGCACCTTGAGGGTAACGACCACCATTGGTAGCGTCAGACCAAATACAAGTACTATCCCAAGTTTGACCCCAGTTTGAAGAAATTTCAGCCACAATTGTTCCGGCATTGCTGTTGGCAGCAGGAAAAGGTGTGTAAGAAGTACTTTTACGGTGAATAAACGACACAGCATTTACTGCAGCGTTGTATTGTAAAGGTCGTGATTGGTTTACCAACATACCGTAGGTATTCATTGAACCACACAATAATGCCCAGCTGATACTGGTTGCTGCATTCTTTTCAGCGGTTACTGCATTGTCATCACCTGCTTGAGGCCCGTAATGCGCAGCACTATGAGTAGGCTCGCTAATTTGTGCGGCATACTTCTGTGCCAAAACAGCACCCATGTCGAGTTTACCGGCAGGTTGAATACGCGTTTTAGCGTTTTGTGGAAAAGCGCTTATTGCTGCTAACAAGGCTGATCCTAATAGTAATTGTTTTTTCATTTGTTATTTGGTATTAGTTATTTAATTATACGAATTAGCTAATTTAAAGATAATATTAATTTCTTTCAAATAATTTGAAAGATATTTCTCTGCACTTCATTTAGCCCCTTATATTGAGGCATTTCCCTCATTTAACATCTTTCGTTGTAATAAAGTTAAGTTAAAAATGAGCCAAATATTTTTTGAATTTGACAAGTGGTAGGATTTTAAAAAAAAATGGTTGCCAAAAATTGACAACCATTTCCACTTTAAGTTAAAAAGTGATTATTTTCCTTTATTAACTGAACCAGCTAATTCAGAACCCGCTTTAAATTTTACTACTTTTTTAGCAGCAATTTTAATTTCTTTTCCGGTTTGAGGATTACGGCCTGTACGAGCAGCACGCTTAGCTACTGAGAAAGAACCAAAACCTACTAAACCAATACGGTCACCTTTTTTTAATGCTTTGTGAATGCTTTCAATTGTTGCATCCAATGCACGTCCTGCATCAGCTTTAGTAATTTTTGCACTAGCTGAAATTGCGTCGATTAATTCTGCTTTGTTCATTTTTTTAATTTTTTAGAGTTAAACAATTTTTTTATTACACAGCAAACATAGCGTGCAAATGCGCGTTTGTCAAGTGTTTCAGTCAAAAAAAGGCGCGAATTGTTTATAAATTGGGCTTTTGTTAATAATTTTTGCCTGAAACTGCCTAATAGAAGGGATTTGGTCTGTCGTAAGTCCCAAAATAGCAGCATTCACCACCTTTTGAAGAGCAAAATAAAAAATTATTCCAATTTGGCGCAGTCTGCCAACTTATAACCCCTTAAAAATGCTTCTACATTCATGCGCTTCTTTCCTTCCATTTGTATTTCATTGAGCTCAAGCACACCATCTGCACAACACACGTGCATGTATTGTTGATTGTCGGTAATTAGCGTACCGTTAGTGCCACTTTCGTTTGAATGTACGATTTTGCTCGACAAAATTTTAAACTGCTTTGGTTTATTGTCGCCATTGTTTAAATTACACACTGCGCCCGGGAATGGGCTTAAACCCCTGATGAGGTTGTGTATTTGTTGCGTGGTTTTTGACCAGTCAATTTTACAATGCTCTTTAAATAATTTAGGGGCATGGCTCACTTCATTTTCTTTTTGCGAAATAAAATGCAATTCACTTTTATTGTGCAGCGATTGCTCAATCAATTGAACAGTTCTTAAAAGTAAGTTGGCGCCGGTGTGCATTAATAAATCATGCAAATCGCCGGCATTCATATTGTCATTCAGTGCAACTTTTTCCGACATTAAAATATTTCCGGTATCGATTTGATGCTGTAATTTAAATGTGGTTACGCCCGATTCTTTATCACCATTTATAATACACCAGTTAATTGGTGCAGCGCCTCTGTATTTTGGTAAGAGAGAAGCATGCAAATTATAAGTCCCCATTGGTGGCATATTCCATATTTGTTCAGGCAACATTCTAAATGCAACCACAATGTGTAAATCGGCATTCAGTTTTTTTAAGGCAGCAACAAAGGATTCATCTTTTAAATTGTTTGGCTGAAGTACTGTCAATCCTTGCGCCAAACAATATGTCTTAACAGCTGAGCATTGCATCTGTAAGCCTCTTCCCGCAGGTTTATCGGGTGAAGTTACAACCGCCACCACATCGTACTTGTGTTTGATTAAATTTTCTAAACTGGCAACAGCGAATTCAGGTGTTCCAAAAAAAACAATTTTCATTTCTATACGTATAAAAAAAGCCGCTCCGGTTTCCCGAAACGGCTTCTTTCAGTAAAACAATATTATTCTATGATAATTTTCTTAGTTACTTTTTCATTGTTGGCAATCACTGTTAAGAAATAAACACCTTTAGGTTTATTCGATAAATTGATCACTGTGTTTTCTTTGTTTACGATTTTTTCATCATACACAACTGAACCTAAAACATTCACCAATTTAACCTGGTAAACATCCACACTCATTGGCAATGATATATGTAAACTTTCCTTCGCAGGATTAGGGAACACATCTAGATTGCTCATCAAGTTTTTATTTTCAATGATACCGGTACAAAAATCCATTGTTACAGTTTGAACAGCAGAAGCAGTTCCTGAAGCATTGGTTGAACGCAATGTAATTGTATAAACAGAAGTTACGCTACTGTTAAATGCAATCGACACATTACTTGCAGTTGCGCTAGGAGAGAAAGTAACACCAGCACTTGGTAATGAAGACCAAGTGTAAGTAATTAAACCTGCAACAGGCGCAGTAGTTGTGTTTGCTGTTGGCATTCTGTCGGTATTGCTACATCTGTAGAATAATGAAGGCACGCTGAAGTTAACAACAGGCATACAGCTGTTTACGTTTACAGTTTGTGTAACTGCACTTGTACCGGCTGCACTAGAAGCTAATAAAGTAACAGTATAAACACCTGCTGTACCAAATTTCATGGTGTACAATGAACCTGAACCAGGCGTAATTGTAACGTTGCTAGCAGGGTTGGAAGTGATGGTGATTGAAGGATTTGGTGCACCAACACTGGTATTTGTTAATGTAAGGGCAATGTTGTTACAAACCGATGCAGGGGCATTAAAACCGGCAATTGGTGTTGAACAAGTTAATACAGTAACCACTTGGCTTGAGTTGCTCACGCCTTGTGAGTTACCTGCGGCAAGTGAAATGGTATAGGTACCGTTAGCCGTGAAAGTAATCACCGGTACAGTTGCGTTAGCACTTGCAAATGATACTGCGCCTGAATTGGCCGACCAAGTATAGGTTAAAGGTAAAGTAGCTGCGGTTGAAGAGTTAACCGGAGAAATGGTTGCATTTCCAATTGGTTTACAAACAAATTGCGGTAATGAGAAGTTAGAGTTAAAAGTAACACCGTTGTACTTCCAAACACCACCAATGGTACTTGTAGGGAATGCACTAAATGCACCTGACCAGCCATGTACCGGACTAGAGAAATCTACTTTTAAGTATGGTAAGCCTGTGCTGCCCCAACTGGTCCAAGTAACACCATTGTCTTTTGAATAAGAAATCATTTGGTTACCATTATCGGTAGAAGCATAATAAGTTGTACCCGGGATATGACACATGTCGTTTCTTCCTAAGTTTGGATCTTGTGGAATTTGCGTCCAAGTAGCACCACCATTGGTTGTGTTATAAACTTCAAATGTAGTACCGTTTACACCGTAAGCTACACCATTCATTTGTGAACTAAATTCTAATTCAGTAATGGTTAAAGTTATCGCACCTACAACACCTACGTTCCAAGTTTGACCGGCATCAAATGAACGGTAAATTCTACCTCTTTGCGTACCAAACCAAATATTGGTTGAACCTTCTTTACAATATAAATCAACGATTCCATATTCGCCGCTCAATGGAGCAGGAATGGCTGAACTAGGAACAGGCGTCCATGAAGTTCCACCATTAACTGTACGCCAAATTTCAAAACTGTTGTTTACAGGATCACCCACAACAACACCAATTGAAGGCGTAACAAATGTAACGAAATCGGTAAACGCAGTGGTGTTTGTAAACATCCCCGGAGCAGTCATGTTGGTCCATGTAGCACCACCATTGGTCGTTCTGTGAATGGCACCTTGACTTTGAGAAGCTTTCATAAAAGCAGATACCCAACAAGTGTTGGCATCAATAGCATCTAAGTTAGCCATATCGTAAGTATTGGTGTCAGGATAAGCATTGTTTACTGTCCACGTTGTTCCACCATTGGTGGTATGCGAAATCCAGTTATAATTCATGTTTGGTGATTGCCCATCATAACCGGCAGCCCAAACTACGTTTGCATCAACTACATCTAAAAATTTTGTTCCTGAAATAGAGGCCGTAAATGCAGCACTCTGATTGATCGTCCAGCTAGGACTTGGGGTTTGCGCCATGCCGGTAAAAACGGCAACCGCTGCAAACATTGAAAGTAATTGTTTTTTCATTGGCTTAAGTAATTTATATTTGATAAAAATAGGGAATTTTTATTGAATCCTGAAAATTTATTAAATAAGTTAAGTCCTTTAAAAATAAAGCGCCATTAAAAGCAAAACATTAACTTTGCGCAAATTTTTTATGATTACAACAGATATTGCCATTGTAGGAGCAGGTCCGGTAGGTTTATTCGCCATTTTTGAAGCCGGTTTATTAAAAATGCGTTGCCATTTGATCGATTATTTGCCACAAATTGGCGGTCAACTTTCTGAAATTTACCCTCGCAAACCCATTTATGATATTCCGGGCTACCCCTCAGTATTGGCGCAAGAATTGGTTGATAATTTAAAAAAACAAGCCGAACCTTTTAAGCCGGGTTATACCTTGGGCGAACGCATTGAAACTTTGGAAAAAAGAGGCGAAAGGGATTTTGTATTGACCACCAATTTAGGCACTGTGATTGAATCGAAGGTGGTGGTGATTGCGGGCGGCTTAGGTTGCTTCGAGCCAAGAAAACCGGAAGTAGGCGGATTGGAAAAATTTGAAAACGGAAAAGGCATCAATTACATGATCCTTGATCCTGAAAAATACCGTGGCCAAAAAATGATCATCGCCGGCGGCGGCGATAGCGCATTGGATTGGGCTATTTTTTTAAGTGAAGTGTGCAGCGAATTGGTGCTTGTGCACCGCAGCGAAAGTTTTAGAGGTGCCCCCGACAGCGTAAATAAAGTGATGAAGTTGGCCGAAGAAGGAAAAATTAAATTGTTATTGAACACCACCATCGCCTCAGTAAACGGAAACGAAAAACTTGAAAGTGTTGAATTGGAAAACATTAAAACAAAAGATAAACAAAGCTTTTCAACCGATCATTTAATTCCGCTTTTTGGCTTGAGCCCAAAGTTAGGGCCAATTGAAAATTGGGGATTAAACCTCGATAAAAATGCCATTGAAGTAAATACGGATGATTACAGCACTAACGTTTCGGGAATTTACGCAATTGGCGATATCAACACCTACACCAATAAATTAAAGCTCATTTTATGCGGCTTTCACGAAGCCGCGTTAATGAGCCACAGTGCTTATAAATACATGAATCCGGGCATAAAATACACCATGAAATACACCACGGTGCAAGGGGTGAATCAGTTTTAAAAATACTTCATTCCTTTTTTTGCCTTTTCCTTTCTTTATATAATTTTTTCAAGTACGCCTTTTTATAGTCTTGCACTTTTTTAGAAAAAACAAACAAAGACTTTCTTCTATAACTAAGAATTCTGATGTGTATTCTCATTCTTCTGGCATGCTCGGCTAATACGGTTCGTGAACGCGTGCTTTCGATACGATCTTCAAAATTAATTTGGAAAACAAGCGCTTTTTGCCCAAGCTTTAAAGATTTATAACCGGCAATTAAGGTGTAAAGTTTATTGCCTCTTAACCAACAAAAATCCTCTCTGTTTGAGGTGTAAATTTTATTGGTATACAAATCTAATTCGGAAGGTTTCATTTCTCGGAAGCCAACAAGTTGTTCTTGAACCTTAAAAGATTCGGTGGTTAGTTTATTTCTGAATTCTATTAAATCAATTATTTTTTCGCCGTTTTCTAAACAAGTTTCTGAGATGGTGTTAAAAGTACTGTCAAATCCAAGTTTTACTTTACGTTTCATTGCTTCAATCATTAACTGCGTTTCCAAAACTTCCTTTTTGTAATCATCAAGCAGCGCTGAACGCAATTTTGTTGCGATTTGAAGTAATTTACTCACAGAATCATATTCGTTAACCTTCACCCAAATCATGTCGTTGATGAATGGAATGGAACTTTCGAAATTCAGTTTTCTATTCTCAATAACCTTATTTATTTCATCGATTTGTTTTTCGAGTTCATAAAATCTGTTCTTTAATGTAGTTATTGTGTTTTCAACTTTTAAGCGATCTGTTCGAATTGTCGCTCCTTTTTTAGAATGGTTTAACCTGTTTCCTCTCCTGTAAACTTTTTTTGAAAAACCTACAATTTCATTTTCGAGGTCTCTTAAATGTTTCGTTTCTTTTGTGTTCATTTTTATTTGAGCATTAAGAAATTCTCGAAGAGATTT
Organism: Sphingobacteriaceae bacterium; assembly: GCA_947453445.1. Classification (GTDB taxonomy): domain Bacteria; phylum Bacteroidota; class Bacteroidia; order B-17B0; family Aurantibacillaceae; genus Aurantibacillus. The sequence goes on along the minus strand of CANGGP010000002.1, from coordinate 94,309 downwards.
ATTTTCATCAAATAATAAATAGAGTTTTTTATTGTTTTTTTCTTTTTGTAAAATGTAGTTCGTTCTTTCATTTATTCCACTTTGCCGCAAGTCTAAACGACAATATTTTATATACGATTTAGTGGTGTCGAGCAAGGTTACTTTCGTTAAAGAATCGTCAGCCTTTTGTGCTTCAATAAATTTAATCTTAGCAATTTTATATTCACAATCTGCAGTAACCCATCTGTTCTTCGCGTTAAAATCCTGGCTTTTTTTGAGTAAATTATAATTCCAATTAAACCAATCATAAGATAAATCTTTTTCGCAATCAGAACAGGCCCTTCCTTGTCTTACCTGATTTCTAAAAGTTGTAGAATCTAAATAATAAAAAGCACTATCACCTTCAAAATTCTTTATTGATTTGGTAGAAGTTAAATCCCATACAGGATTATTCGGTACATGCTCAATGGCAAAAAAATCAGGATTCATGAGATAATAATTCGTGTTTAAACCCTTTTTATATGCGCGTACAACTTTTGGCTTAAATAAACTCAAAAGCCCATACAATAATTTATGTTTAATATAACTTACTGTTCTATAACTTTCATTATTTAATGCGCCGGTATCTTTTGCAGGGGCACAATCATTTTCAAAAAAAAACTTTCTTTTAGTTTTTATTTCAATTTTTTTTGAGCCTAGTGTAACGTTTTGTATCAGATAATTGATGACTTCATAAAATTTTGTATAACGGTAAAAGATCTCACCTGAAGAAAAAGTAACATCATACAGATACCATAAGCCATCGAGCCTTACAGCATTCCACGCATGATTATCTACATAAATTGAATCATGAAGGTCAAAAAGTTCATCTTTGGCATAACCCAATATGGTTGTGTTCTTAATTTCTGCAATAGCGCACAATGTATCCATCAAAAAAGCGTAATTAATACACAAGCCCTTTTTTGTTTTAAGAATTTTTTTTACGGTCATCGGAAACGAACCACCTGAAGTAAAATAGGTGTAATAATCGTAATCGATGTTTTGTACAACCCAGTTAAATATCGCATCAAATTTTTCCTTGTCACTTTCCTTGCCTTTAATGATGACATTTACAAGACGAATGGGGTTGTATATTTTTCTTGTTACAGGATCGGTTGGGCTAAAATCAATTGTTTTAAAGTTTTGTGCTTCCGTAACACATAAAGAAAAAACAAAAAACAAAAGCGCGAATAAATGAGATGTTCTCAGCATTAATCAATAGAAATTGAATTTGTAAAAATACTTTCAAGGTCATTTTTTTGTATTAAAAAAGTTCCATATTTTTTATTCCAATACTTTGCCAGATACTCCTGCTCAGTTTGACCCTTTGTAGGTATTAGAAACAAATTTTTCTTCCCCAACAGATTCATATCCATTAATGTACTATAACCACTCCGACAAATAACAGCTTTACTTTTCATAATTGCATCCGAAAGCTCCAAAGCATTTGGTTGATGTAAAACATCTAAATTTTTACTTGCTTCTAATTGAATTAATGAACTCGTCATCGCAAATTTCAAATGTGGATATTTATTAGAAATCTCAATAAATTGTTCTGCCAATATACCGTGTTGCGGTTGTGGTCCGGAAAGTAAAATCAGAAAATCATATTTTAATGCAATGCCGGGTACCTTATTTAACCTTGATTGTGGGCCTATGTATTTTATATTGCCATGAAAATGTTTACCATGACTTAATTCACCGCTTAAACTTATTTTTTCATCTTCATAATCCGGCACCCATACTTCATTAAAACGAAGGATGAATTTTTGATTAACGAATTGGGCTGCACGATTTAAGAATGGCGCTTTAATAAACAACTGGTTTGTAATAAATATACAGTAAATCTTTTTTGAATATAGTCCAAAACGGTTGTCGCTAATCACACAATCGATTTGATGTTGTTGGATGATATTTTTAAGCGCTGCATTTTCTTGCTTAATGACTGTATTGATGCGCGGCCAATCGAACAAAATTTTTAACCATACCGGTAAGTAACGCGCGTACTTGATTTTATATTCAGGCAAATCAACTGTATTGATATGCGGAAAAGTGTCGCGAAAAATTTGTTTAGTACTTGAAGTTACACCAATAAGGATTCGGTTATTTTTTTCCAAGTCGTTGATAATTGGTACGCAGCGTGTGGCGTGCCCCATGCCCCAATCGAGTGGTGCAATTAAAATATGTTTACCCGAAAACATCCTGTACTCAGGGCAAGTTAAGCATTCTTAAAAAAACACCATGCATTATTTACCCGATTTAGAATTCCTTAAAGCCAGTTGGTAAAATTCTACCCACTTTTGAGGACTCATTTTTTCAGCCAGTTCGGCAATCAATTGATAGGGTATCTCATTCATTTTTTTAAAACGAATACAAGCCTTACCCATGTTTAACTTTGATTGAACATGTTTGGGATATTCGTTTTGAAACCATTTTAATAAAGTTGTATTGCCATACAAACCCATGTGATGAATAGCCACAAAGTTTTTTTGAGAAGCCATGCTGATAAAAGGCAAAGGAACTTTTGGATTCACATGATAACCATCCGGAAATAAACTATGCGGTACAACATAAGCAATCATACCATGGGCCATCACTTCTTCAAAACCTTTGGGTAAATGCTCTATTAATACCGCACGCAATTTGCGCAGGGCCAACTGCCTTTCTTCCGGAAGGGCTAAAAGATAAGATTCAGGCGTATCGGCCTTTGATATCATTTAAATTTTAAGCGTCGATTTTTGCGTACTTGGCGTTTTTTTCAATGAATTCGCGACGAGGCGGCACCTCATCACCCATTAACATACTAAAAATACGGTCGGCTTCAGCAGCACTATCGATGGTTACTTGGCGTAAAGTTCTTGATTCAGGATTTAAGGTCGTTTCCCACAATTGTTCAGCATTCATTTCTCCCAAACCTTTGTAACGTTGTACGTTTACAGAATCGGTTTTTTCTCCGCCTATTTCTCTAATGGCTAAATCACGTTGGTCTTCATTCCAGCAATAACGTTGTTCTTTGCCTTTTTTCACCAAATACAATGGTGGTGCGGCAATATAAACATGTCCTTTTTCAATCAATTCCTTCATGTGACGGAATAAGAAAGTCAGAATCAAAGTGGTGATATGCGATCCATCTACATCGGCATCACACATGATGACAATTTTATGGTATCTTAATTTCTCAATATTTAAAGCGCGTTCATCTTCGGTTGTTCCTCTGAACACACCCAAAGCGGTAAAAATATTTTTAATCTCTTCGTTTTCGTAAATTTTGTATTCGAGTGCTTTTTCGACATTTAAAATTTTACCCCTTAAAGGCAAAATGGCTTGGTAATCGCGGTTACGGCCTTGTTTGGCGGTTCCACCGGCACTGTCGCCCTCAACCAAAAACAACTCACATGCAACAGGATCTCCGCTGGCGCAATCGGCCAATTTACCGGGTAAACCTGAGCCACTCATCACGCTTTTACGTTGCACCATTTCACGCGCTTTGCGGGCAGCGTGACGGGCCGTGGCGGCTAAGATTACTTTATCGACAATAATGCGGGCTTGTTTTGGATGTTCTTCCAAATAATTTTGTAAGGCCTCACTAATGGCTGTATCAACCGCACCAATGGCTTCGTTGTTACCCAATTTGGTTTTTGTTTGACCTTCAAATTGCGGCTCTTGCACTTTCACCGAAATAACGGCGGTTAATCCTTCTCTAAAATCATCACCATTAATTTCAAACTTTACTTTTGAAAGTAAACCATTTTTATCGGCGTAATTTTTTAATGTTCTGGTTAAACCCCTTCTAAAACCCGAAAGATGGGTTCCACCTTCATGGGTATTAATATTGTTTACATAACTATGTATGCTTTCAGCAAATCCATTGTTATAAAGCATGGCCACTTCAACGGGAATCGTCCCATTGTTGTTTTCCATGTAAATTGGCTCTTCAATCAATTTTTCTTTGGCGCCATCCAAGTACATCACAAATTCTCTTAAACCGCCCTCACTGTAATAGGTTTCTGAAATTGCATTGCCATGTTCATCTTTTTGGCGTTCGTCCTCTAAAATGATTCTAATGCCCTTATTGAGGTATGCCAATTCGCGCATCCTGTTTGCCAAGGTGGTAAAATTGAACTCGCTAACAATAAAGATGCTTAAATCAGGCGTAAAAGTTTGAACAGTACCACGGTGTGTTGTAGCGCCCATTTCTTTGGCCGGATACAAGGGCTTACCGCAGCTAAACTCTTGCTGAACAATTTTTCCGTCGCGGTGCACTTCTGTTTTCATGTGGGTTGATAAGGCGTTTACGCAACTTACCCCTACCCCGTGCAAACCGCCGGATACTTTATAAGTGTCCTTATCAAATTTACCACCGGCGTGTAAAACAGTCATCACCACCTCCAAAGCACTTACACCCATTTTAGGATGAATGCCTGTTGGAATACCACGACCATCATCTTTTACACGTATTGAATTACCTTCTAAAATACTCACTGTAATGTTTTTACAATGACCCGCCAAAGCTTCATCGATTGAATTATCGACCACTTCATACACCAAATGATGTAAACCTTTAAAACCGATATCGCCAATGTACATGGCCGGTCTTTTTCTTACTGCTTCTAAACCTTCTAGAACCTGTATATTATCTGCACTGTAGTTCTCTTTCTCTGTTGAAATATCTGACATAATTGTATTATTCTATCTTTCTTAATTATCCTTTAAATATACTGAAAGATTAGGGAATAAGGTCAAAAAAACTGCATAAATGTTACTAACAATCTATACATTTTTTTAGCAAAATTTTAATGTACTTTTAGACCTAAATTTTTTGAATGATTTGGCATTTGCTTCGATATTGGGTTACTTTTTTTATTCCTGTGTTTTACAAACGCATTGGCATTAAAAACAAGGAACGTTTGCTGGTAAAAGGTCCTGTTATTGTGGCCATGAATCACCCCAATGCCTTTACCGATCCTATCATCATTACCTATCTAACACATCCTTTGCGTTTAAAATACTTGGCCCGCGGTGATGCCTTTAAACCTGGCGTTGTATCACTCATCCTCGAACAAATTGGCATTGTGCCCATCTTCAGAATTCAAGATGGCGGTAAAGAAGGCTTGATGAAGAATGAAGAAACTTACCGCCGTGTTTATCATTTGCTGAAAAGAAATTCAAAACTCATCATCTTCGCCGAAGGCTTGTGTATTCAAGAGCGCCGACTCCGTCCTTTAAAAAAAGGTGTTGCGCGCATGGCTTTTGGTGCTTATGAAAACATTCAAAACGACGAGTTAATTGTATTGCCCGTTGGCGTGAATTACAGCATGCCGCACCAGCTTCGAAGCGATATTTTTTACCAAGTGGGCGAACCCATTTTGGTGAAAGATTATATTGAGGAGTATCAAAAAAATCCCGCAAAAACAGCCAATGTATTTTTAAAAGATTTGGAAGACCAATTAAAACCTTTGGTAACACACATCAATGATAAAAACAACGACCAGGCTGTACTGTGGATTGAGGAAATGTGCAAGAAGGATTGGATTAAAGCCGAAAAATTAAATCCTAACAATTTAGAACATGATTTTATCATTACCCAAAAAATAACATCCTTGGTAAACACTGCTGCTGTTCAAAAAGAGACGCAATGGTTAACATTTAAAGAAGAAGCTAAAAAATATTTTGATGCCCTTCAAAAAAATAAAATCACGGATACTTTACTGAATCCTTTGCAGAATAAATTTACCGGGTTTGGTTTATTAATGCTCAGAATTATTTTATTGCTCATCACATCACCCATTTATTTGGTGGCCTTAATTGGCAATTTTGTGCCTTTGTTTTTAACCGATTACTTCACAAAAAAAATCATCAAATTCATTGAGTTTTATTCGTCCATTGCCATCGCTTTGGGCATGTTGATTTTCTTGCTTAATTATTTGTTGCTTTATTTTATCATGCATGCCATTACACACCATGCCTTATATAGTATCGGCATTTGTGTGCTTTCGGTTTTGGCAGGGTTTTTTGCTTTGTATTACCATCCTTTCTACAAAAAAACCATGGCCATGTGGCATTTTAGCATGCACAAAGAAAAATTCGCTGATTTGAAAATACAAAGAGAAAAATTGATAACTTTAATTAACAATCTCAAAGCCGGCCTCTAAAAACAATCTGGCATCAAATTTGAAAGATGAAGCGTATGAAAACCACTCGAATATTTATTTTTGGGATTGCTGTAGGCGCTTTGGCTTTCTTATCGGCCACTTTGAATAACGCTGAAACTGTGTCATTAGAAAAAGTGACACGCAATAACTTTACCGAATTACCTTCCAGAAAAAATACAGCCTTTAAAGAAGGTGAAATTTTAAGTTACCGTTTGCATTACGGTCCTATTAACGCCGGTGTGGCCATTTTAGAAGTAAAACCCAATTTAATTGATGTGAATGGCAGAAAAGTGTATCACATTGTTGGCAGTGGATACAGTACCGGTTCAACCGATGTGTTTTTTAAAGTGCGCGACCGTTACGAAACCTATATGGATAAAGACGCCTTATTGCCTTGGTTATTTGTGCGCAGGGTAAACGAGGGCGGCTATAAATTTAGTCAGGATTATACCTTTAACCATTACACCAAAAAAGTAGACATTGGCAACAACCAAAACTTTGATATTCCTTTTGGGGTGCAGGATATGGTTAGTGCTTTTTACTCAGCCCGAAATTTAGATTTAAGCCATGCCAAAGATGGCGACATTTACAGTTTAACTTGTTTTGTTGACAAAGAAGTTTGGCCCCTAAAAATCAGATTTGTTGGTCGCGAAGACATTGAAACCGACCTTGGTAAGGTGCATGCTTTAAAATTTAGACCGGTGGTGCAAAAGGGACGCATTTTTAAACACGATGAAGATTTAAATGTTTGGATTAGCGACGACAACAACCATATTCCATTAAGGGCACAAGCCGATATTTTAATTGGCAGTATAAAAATGGATATCAGTTCGGTGAAGAACTTAAACAGTCCATTGTCGTTTGTGCGTTAAAGCAAAGATTTTAAAATCTCACCGAAGCGGTACATATCTTCAAAAGAATTGTAAAGCGGAATTGCGGCGCAGCGAATCACGTTAGGTTCACGCCAATCAGGAATCACGCCATTTTCAATCAATTGGTTGTAGAGTTTTTTTCCGTAACCATTGGCCACAATCGACAATTGACTACCACGGTTATTTTGTGGCGTAATGATTTGTAAGCAGTTGTTTTTTTCTTTGTTGACTTCCTGCACAATAAATTCCAAATACGCTACCAATTGTTCGCGTTTTTGAATTAAGGCATCGAGGCCAACTTCATCGAAAATATCCAAACTGGCTTTGCAGGCGGCCATGCTAAGGATAGGCGCATTGCTCATTTGCCAACGTTCTGCAGTTTTCATCGGTACAAATGTGCTATCCATTAAAAAACGGCTTGATTTATCGTGTCCCCACCATCCGGCAAACATGGGCAAATTGGTGTTGTTTAAATGTTTTTGATGTACAAAGGCGCCGGCCACGCTACCCGGACCGCTGTTTAAATATTTGTAAGAACACCAGGCTGCAAAATCAACTTCCCAATCATGCAAAGCCAAGCGCACATTACCTGCTGCATGGGCCAAGTCGAAACCAACAATGGCGCCGGCTGCATGGCCTGCTTGCGTGATGCGTTTCATGTCGAACACCTGACCGGTAAAATAATTCACGCCGCCAATCATTACCAAAGCCAATTCATTTTTGTTTTTTTCAATGGCTGCTTCAATGTCTTCTTCACGAATGTGGAATTCACCTTCTCTAGGCCATACTTCTACCAATGCTTCGGCGGGATCAAAACCATGAAACTTCACTTGCGATTGCAAAGCGTATTGGTCGCTTGGAAAAGCTTTGGCCTCACAAAGTATTTTATATCTGCTTTTGGTAGGGCGGTAAAACGACACCATTAATAAATGTAAATTAACGGTGAGTTGGTTCATCATCACAGTTTCTTCAGGCAGTGCCCCAACTATTTTCGCCATTTTATCGGTGAGCAATTCGTGGTACGACAACCAAGGGTTTTTGGCTAAAAAATGGCCTTCAACCCCAAAGGCATGCCAATCGTTGAGTTCTTGCTGCAAATAATCTTTGGTGGTAATAGGCTGCAAGCCCAATGAATTTCCTGTAAAATAAACCACATCGCGGTTATTGTGTTGGGGGAATAAAAATTTTTGACGGTATTTTTTTAATGGATCATTTGCATCTAAAGATTGTGCAAAAGAAAGTTCATTTTTGAATGAAGTCATGTTGTGATATAAAAGGCGATTTTGAGCCGATAAAAGTACTTAATAAGCCAGTGCTTGCAAAATGATATTTTTTTATTGAAATTCATATTAAATTAAAAACAATGCTAACCCATTTTAAGTCATTAAGATTTATTCTTGTAATTCTTGCTTTTTCATTCGATTCGCCTGAGAGTCTGTCTCAAAATTTTATAACCAACAAACAAGGTAAAGCATTAAGCTTTAAAGAAATGCAATTGCAATTTGCAGAATTCAAAAAAAACAATGACTTAACAAACCAAAAGTGTTGGAAAAATTACAAACGCTTTGAGGCCGACATGCAATTGCATACAAATACACAAGGCGAACCAAGTAATTTCGAAAGCTACTTAAATGACGCCATAATTGCTTCAAAACAAAAGGATGAAAATTCAATTGCCAGTTCTATTTGGAATCCAATCGGCCCTGTATTAACGCCAAACAATAGTAATTCTAGCACCTTTTTTGGGATTGGTCGAGTAAACTGTGCTGCATTCCATCCAACTGACACAAATACATTTTATGTTGGTGTAGCTCAAGGAGGTGTTTGGAAGACAATTAATGGAGGGCAATCCTACATGCCCCTGACAGATAATCTGCCCATAACAAGAGTTAGTGATATTTGTTTGGATCCTAACAATCCAAACATAATTTACATTTCAGTGTGTGATTACGAATATATTGGTAAAGGATTATTTTACGACGGCAGAAAAAGAAACACACATTATGGTTTAGGGGTATATAAGAGCACTGATGCAGGTATTACTTGGTCACCAACAGGATTATCATTTCAACTTAATCAACATGATGTGACTTTGATAAAAAAAATTGTTGTTAATCCATCCAATTCTAATGAGGTTTTAGCTTGTGGAGTCAGCGGCATGTATCGTTCTATAAATGGCGGTAATAGCTGGTCAAAAAAACTAGACTCTTTATTTTGTGATATGGAACAAGATCCACAAAATTCGAATATTATTTATGCAGCAACAGCATGGATAAAAAACTCTAATACTGGCTTTGCTGGAATTTATAAGAGTTCAGACTTTGGAAATACTTGGACAATTTTAAATACCGGTATTCCATTTCAAGGGTTCGTTCAAAGAATTAAAATAGCAATAGCGCCAACAGATCATAATTACATTTATGCAGTAGCATGTGATAATTTAGAAGGTTTTGATGGCGTTTATATCAGCACAAATGGTGGTATAACATGGAGAAAGAAGACATCGACCGTGAATATTCTTTCATGGCCTGGAGGTGGGAGCAATTCAGGAGGACAAGGCACCTACGATTTAGCTTTGCTAGTGGACAATGTGAATAAGTCAAAAATTTATGTTGGTGGCATTAATTTGTGGGGTTCACTAGATACAGGAACCACTTTCAATTATGTTTGTGATCAACTGATTGGGACTTCATATAACACGATTCATGTTGACATGCACAATTTAATTCGACAGCCTATTAGTCATAAAGTTTTTCTATGCTGTGATGGAGGTATTTACAAAAGCTATTCAATGCAAATTTCAGGGACGAATTGCCCTGCTACTTGGACAAATCTCAGTAATGGAATCCAATGTACATCCTTTTACAGGCTTTCAAGCTCTAGAAATACGCAAAACCGAATTATTGCCGGAGCTCAAGATAATTCAACTTTTTACTACAATGGTTCTCAATGGGGTACAATTTTTGGTGGAGATGGAATGGATAATTATTTAGATCCAAATAATAATCAAGTGATTATTGGCTCTAGTCAGTATGGAACATTCTACTACAGTAATGATGACGGTGTATCAGGCCTAGTAGTAAATTCAAACCCTCTAAATGAAAGCTCTGAATGGACAACCCCAATTATATCAGACTATAATCATCCTGGAGTTTTATACATAGGGAATGAAAATGTTGTCAAATCAACAGATGGTGGTCAAAATTGGGCATCACTTGCAACAATTTATTCGAACAATTCGACGTTCAGTAATACTGAAATTAGTGCAATGACGATTGCGAATACAAATAGCAATGTTATATACGCAGTTAGAAGGGTAAGATACGAACTTGGGATAAATGGTGTAGTTATTAAAACTATTAATGGTGGTTTATCTTTCACTAACATCACCGCAAATTTGCCAGACAGTTTATATTTTACTGGTATTGACGTGAATCCAAATAATGCTAACGAGGTCGTGGTTTCAATGGCTGGATTTGCTAGTGGCTGTAAGGTGTTCAAAACACTAAATGGCGGTCTTTCATGGACAAACATCTCTTTTAATTTGCCAAATATTCCGATTAATTGCGTGAAGTATATTCCTAATTCAAATCAAGTAATTGTTGGGGCTGATTTTGGAATTTATAATTTGGTCAACAACACTTGGATTCTAAATAGTAATGGTCTACCTAATGTAATTATTACAGACATTGAATTTAATCCTTCTGTAAATAAGGTTTATGTTTCAACATTCGGAAGGGGATTATGGGAAACTACATTAAGTTCTATTACAATTTTAGGGGAGAAAGAATTGGAATCAAAAAAAAATATTCTGTTCAATATATTCCCTAGTGTGAACAAAGGTAGTTTTAACATTAACCTTGAAAACATTGATTCTCAAGTGAAATGTTTAATTTATAATGTAGAAGGAAGTTTAGTTTACAACAAGGAAATAACAGAAAAAAATTCTAAAATTGAATTAAATGCAAATCCTGGTTGTTACTATGTGAAAATAGTAAATTCCTTAGGACAACTCGCGGTTAAGAAAATCATTCTTAACTAGTCATTCAGGCTTTAATTTTTGCCACTTGCTTTCGAATGTAAATGTGAGTACAGTGGCGCGCTGTATGGCCATTTGGGCCTTTTCGCCTTCAAACAAATCATTCACGGTAGCAACAAAAGCTTGCAACCACTGTTGAAACATGTATAATTTAATGGGAAGATGCAGGTGCTTGTCGAACACATTGGTGGTATAACCCGATTCATCCAACAAAACAAAAGCCCAAAATTGCACAATGCGTGGCTTGTGGGCTTCGAAGTTTAATCCCTCAAAAACAGCAGGCATTCCATCGAGTAATAACAAGCGGGTGTAAAAAGTGTCGATTAATACTTCAAGATCTTGCTTGTTTGTTATATCCTGCTTCATGGGGTATTTGGTTTTAATGAAGCGCCGGTTTCGTCAACTGTGTTGCCCGGTAATTCTTCAATCAATTTTTCTTGCTCGGAAGTTTCGTTGCTGCTCTTTTTAGATTTTTTCTTCTTGGGCTTGGTGTTTTCTTTATCGTTTTTAATCTCAGTTTTGCTTTTGCTCAGTTCTTTGTTTTTTCGGCCCGTATCGCTTAAGGCGACTTTATTTGTCACAACCTGCTTAGAACTGTTGTTTGATGCCGACAACGTTTGGGCTGGGGGCGCAGCGATTAATGTGTCGTTTTGCAAGGGCTCTGCGCTTTTGGTTGGCACCGAAACAAGGCCTTTGGCAATTGAATCGAGGTGCGTTAAAACAAGTGGTTTTATAGGTTTAATCGCGCTAGTATCCTTTATTTGCTTAGCGGGTTCAATCACTTTTTCAACGTCATTTACCGGCGGGTTTTTAATGCTGATAAATTGAAATAACAGTACGGCAATAACAATGATAACGGCGCCAAAAACAATTGGCAGCAAAACATTCATTGAAATTGGCACATTAAATTTTAAGCCTTGGCGATCGTTTTTTTGTTGTTGAACCGAATGGTAATAGGCCTCAAAATTGCTCCAAGCTTCTTGTTTGGGTTCAACTTCAAATTCTTGAAGGCGCACCCGCAATTTTCGTTCATCTATTTCGTAAACAAAGTGGCCGCTCATTTTTTTAAATTTTTCTCTATGTTTTTTTGAAGGTGATAACGGGCTTTCTCGAGGTTACTTTTGACGGTTTCAATACTCGATTCTAAAAAGTTGGCAGCATCGTTTAAACTTTTACCATCAATCACATGCAGGTTAAAAACCAAGCGCTGCGAAGGCACCAATTGTTGTAAAGAAAGGATTAAAACCTCGGTACTCACTTGGTTTAAATCGGTCCACTCTTGGCTGTCGAATAAATTATAAATACCAGGCTGGCTTTCGGTGGCGTGCACCGTGCTTGATACATAATATTCGTTTCGGATTTCTTTGATGGTTTGTATGCAGGACAAAATAAAGGCCGATTCGAGAAAAGCATCAAATTCAATGGCCTTAAGATGCCTTTGTTGTTGGGCACTGTTAAAACAATGCAACAAGCCTTGATGCAAGAGCTGTTCGGCTTGAAGGGTGTTTTTTGCGTAACGTAAGGCAATGGCCGAAAACTTTGGATAAAGCTCATCAAAAAGCTGCTTTAGTGCTTTTGGATCCTTTTTGTGTATGAGTTGTAATAAGTCCGCCGATGCAGTCATTCGTTTAATTCAATTGTGTATCCACCCTTTACAAGGCATTCGTGTAAAGTTATTCGATTAAAGTCGCATAAATGCAGTATGTTGGCGGAAGGTATCAACAAGTTTTTTAACCATTTTGTGAATTACTTGAACTTGTAAAAACATTTTTTTAAAACGCAACAATTTTTGTGTTTTTTTTCGCAATTTTATTACTCGGTTGTAAATCAACACTATTGAAAATTTTAAAAATTTTATCACCAATTATCCTTGTTTAAAACTTGGTCACTGTGTTAATTCATTTAATTATCTATTGGGATGATTTTTACATTTATTTGCAATTGTGATTTAGACTTCTAAAAATTGACATAAGCATTTTAAAACTATGATAGAACCAATACTTGTTGAAAATAAGGACCGCTTCGTCCTCTTCCCAATCAAATACAAAGACATTTGGGAATTTTACAAAAAAGCCGAAGCGAGCTTTTGGACGGCCGAAGAAATTGACCTTGCTTCAGACATTACAGATTGGAACAATAAATTAAACGATAACGAAAAACACTTTATTAAACATGTGTTGGCATTTTTTGCTGCCAGCGATGGTATTGTAAACGAAAACTTAGCGATTAACTTCTTAAACGAAGTGCAATACCCTGAAGCCCGTTGTTTTTACGGATTTCAAATCATGATGGAGAATATCCATTCCGAAACATACTCATTATTAATTGACACTTATATTAAAGATCCTACTGAAAAGGACCATCTGTTGCATGCTGTTGACACGGTACCTTGTGTTGGCGAAAAGGCACAATGGGCTTTGCGTTGGATTAATAACGGTTCTTTTGCCGAAAGGTTAATTGCCTTTGCGGCTGTTGAAGGAATTTTCTTTTCAGGTTCATTTTGCTCTATTTTCTGGTTGAAGAAGCGTGGTTTAATGCCGGGCTTAACATTCAGTAATGAGTTAATTAGCCGTGATGAAGGTTTGCATTGTGATTTTGCTTGTTTGTTGTATGCCCACTATGTAAAAAACAAATTACCAAAAGAACAAGTAACCCAAATTATTACCGATGCCGTAAGCATTGAAAAGAAATTTGTGGTGGATGCCATTCCGGTGAAATTAATTGGAATGAATTCAGACTTAATGTGCCAATACATTGAGTTTGTGGCAGACAGATTATTGGTGGCCCTTGATTGCAATAAGTTTTACAATGCTTCCAACCCATTCGATTTCATGGAAATGATTTCGTTGCAGGGTAAAACCAACTTCTTTGAAAAACGCGTGGCTGAATACCAAAAGGCCGGCGTGATGAATAACAAAGAAGAAAACAACGTGTTTAATTTAGATGAGGATTTCTAAATTTTAACATTTAAGGTTTTTATTCCCTATTTTAAAGTGGTAACTTGATAAGTCGGTTTTTAGCCGGCAGGGGAATTTTAGCCCCCAAATTTTAAAAAAAGGATAAAGAACTAATTAAAATTGAATTGTTGAAACATTAAAAAAAACGAAAATTAAAAGGCACTTTTTGAAAGTATCTTGTTATAACCAAAACCCGATGAAAATCGGCTTAACTCAAAAACTAATTTAAACCAAAGGCGTATGTTTGTATTAAAAAGAGATGGCACCCGTGAATCAGTAAAATTCGACAAAATTACTGCACGTATTCAAAAACTTAGTTATGGTTTGGAGCCCACACATGTGGATCCAATTTTAGTAGCTAAAAAAGTAATTGATGGTGTTTATGATGGTGTAACCACCAGCGAATTGGATAATTTGGCTGCAGAAACTGCCGCTTCATTAACTGTTCGTCATCCTGATTACGCGCAGTTGGCATCACGCATTGCTGTAAGCAACTTACACAAAAACACAATCAAATCATTTTCAAAAACGGTTGAAGCTTTATACAACTACATCGATCCTAAAAACGGTTTACGCGCCGCTTTAATTGCCGACGATGTATACGAAATCGTAATGGCCAATGCACATACCTTGGATTCATCGATTATTTACGACCGTGATTTTGGTTATGATTATTTTGGTTTTAAAACTTTAGAAAGATCGTATTTATTAAAAATGAATAATCGTGTTGCTGAACGCCCACAACACATGATTATGCGTGTTGCTGTAGGCATTCACAAAAACGATATTGAAGCTGCTATTCGTACTTATAATTTAATGAGTGAACGTTGGTTCACACATGCTACACCAACCTTATTTAATGCCGGTACACCAAAACCACAAATGAGCTCGTGTTTCTTGTTGCAAGTAAAAGACGACAGCATCGACGGCATTTACGATACTTTAAAACAATGCGCTAAAATTTCGCAAAGCGCAGGCGGTATTGGTATTAGCATTCACAATGTACGCGCCACCGGCTCATACATCAAGGGCACCAATGGTACCAGCAATGGTATTATCCCAATGTTGAAAGTGTACAACGAAACTGCCCGTTATGTTGACCAAGGCGGCGGAAAACGCAAAGGTTCAATTGCCGTTTACCTAGAGCCATGGCATGCTGATATTTATGACTTTTTAGACATTCGTAAAAACCACGGTAAAGAAGAAATGCGTGCACGTGATTTGTTCACCGCATTGTGGATTCCGGATTTGTTTATGAAACGTGTGGAAGCAGAAGGTGATTGGAGTTTGATGTGTCCGAACGAATGTCCGGGCCTCAGCGACTGCCACAGCGAAGCTTTTGAAGCCTTGTATACAAAGTATGAAAGTGAAGGTCGTTTCCGTAAACAAATTAAAGCACGCGAATTATGGGCTGCCATTATCGAAGCGCAAATTGAAACCGGTAATCCTTACATGTTATTTAAAGATGCTGCCAATTCAAAATCAAACCAACAAAATTTAGGTACCATTAAATCGAGCAACTTGTGTACCGAAATTCTTGAGTATACCAGTCCTGATGAAGTAGCCGTTTGTAACCTTGCATCTATTGCTTTACCACGTTTTGTGGATGAAAAAGCAAACACATTCGACCACAACAAATTATTTGAAATCACGTATCAAGCCACATTAAACCTCAACAAAATCATCGACCGCAATTATTATCCGGTACCTGAGGCAAAAAACAGCAACATGCGTCACCGCCCAATTGGTCTAGGTGTGCAAGGTTTAGCGGATGCATTTATTTTAATGCGTTACCCTTTTGAAAGTGAAGAAGCCAAAAAATTAAATTCAGAAATTTTCGAAACCATTTATTTTGCGGCCTTAACTGCCAGTAAAGATTTGGCGAAAGTGGATGGTGCTTACGAAACTTATCCTGGTTCACCGGTATCAAAAGGTATTTTCCAACACGATATGTGGAATGTAACGCCAAGTCCGCGTTGGGAATGGGATGTATTGCGTGAAGAAATCATGAAATACGGTATCCGCAACAGTTTATTGTTAGCACCAATGCCAACAGCAAGCACTTCTCAAATTTTAGGCAACAACGAATGTTTTGAACCATACACCAGCAACATTTACACACGCCGCGTATTAAGCGGAGAGTTCGTAGTGGTGAACAAACACTTGTTACGCGACTTAGTAAAATTGGGTATTTGGAACGAGAACTTAAAAAACAAAATTATTGCCGCTAATGGTTCGGTACAAAATATTCCTGAAGTGCCACAAAACATTAAGGAGTTGTACAAAACTGTTTGGGAAATTAAACAACGTACCATTATTGATATGGCTGCTGATAGAGGTGCCTTTATTGATCAATCGCAATCGTTGAACTTGTTTATTCAAGACGCCAACTTTGCAAAAATGAGCTCGGCGCATTTCTATTCTTGGAAAAAAGGATTAAAAACCGGCATGTATTATTTACGTACCAAAGCAGCAGCCGATGCCATTAAGTTTACGGTTGATCAAGGTGCTTTGGCACAACCAACTTTTGTGTTAGGCAACGAAGACCAATTGGTGGTTGACCGCGGACAAGGCCATGTGTTGAGTTTTGAAGAACAACAAGCGCAATTGGCTTGCAGTTTGGATAATCCTGAAGGCTGTGAGGCTTGTGGATCTTAAGAAATAAGCCACGAATTGCACGAATTTACACTAATCTATTCGTGGTAATTAGTGAAATTCGTGGCAAATATATTAAAGCCTCTCGGTAAAAACTGAGGGGCTTTTTTATTTGCTATAATTTCTGGCAAGCAATTGAGCTATTCTAAGCTAATTTTATATTTCAAATTAAAAACCCTGAAAATAATTTAATAGTTCCCGAAGAGGTCCTTCAAAACAAAATTTATTTGCTAAGAAATCAAAAGGTAATGCTTGATAGAGATTTAGCTGAACTATATGGCGTTGATACCAAACAACTTAAAAGACAAGTGAATAGAAACATCGATAGATTTCCTATAGACTTTATGTTTGAAGTAACAAATTCAGAGAATGACATTTTAAGGAGCCAATTTGGCACCTTAAAAAGGGGGAAACACAGTAAGTTTTTACCTTATGCGTTCACAGAACATGGCGTGCTAATGCTCTCAAGTGTTCTGAACAGCAAAAAGGCTATTACGGTTAACATTCAAATCATGCGACTATTTTCAAAACTAAGGCAAGCCATGATTGATCATACTGAGCTGCGATTGGCAATTGAAAAATTAATCCATAAAACCGAAAATAATACAAAAAATATTGAGCTTGTCTTTCAATACCTCGATGAACTGATGGATCAGAAAATTAAAACAAAATCAACAAAACAGATTGGATTTAATCAAAGTCTTTAAGCAGGCTCTCTAAGAAAAAATTAAAGATTATCGATAAAGAAAACATCCTCTATCCTAACATTTAGGTGCGAAAAATAAATTTTGCAATGAAAATAAGATTTAGATTAAACATTTAAATTTTTTCATAATCTTATTCTTAGTTTCCAAGAATTTTATTGAATCTGTGTGTCTTGAAATTTTGATTACACTCTCATTTCATTTACTCATTATCTAATTTGTATTTCGTAAGTATTGCCGTTGTCAAGAGTCGTTTTTAATTTAAAGGGGCTCTGATCCGGCGTTAATCTAATTATCTGCCACCAAATATCTTTATCAATAAATAAGTTTTTATCGAGTGCGATATGATTATTCATAAAATTAATTTTTACTTTTTTTCTATCTTTACTAAAGGTATAACTTATTAGTGCCATGCCCCTGTCTCCCCAGCCATAGCCAAGGTCAACATAATTGCCTCTCATGGTTAAATTACTAATTTCACATTCTTTAATTTGAATTTTAAAATTTCTACCCACCTTGCTAATGCTGTAGGCTGTATCAATGTATACATCAAGAAGATTTAAACTATCAATGCCATTAACATTGTACTTTGTAATGCTGCCATACAATGGATTATTTGATGGTGTACTTGGGTCGCCCTTGAATGTACTTTCGGGATATTCGTATTTGCGACAGGCAAAGTTGGTTAGGAGAATTAGCGTTAAAAAGATAAATATTTTAAGGTATTTAAACATCGGAATAAATTACAAGGGATATTTTAGGCAAATAGAGGTTTTAACTAAGTTACTATTTTTTCGTTAAAGTTCATCTGTTGCACGGCTCTTTCCATTCGCCCTATCCATTCTTATTTTTCCCTCATTTTTTCAATTTATATTTGATTGTTTGGTTGATTTCCTATATTTGGAAATTGGGCTTTTGCAATTCAAAACCCCAAGAATTACATATAAATTAATACATCAAAATGAAAAAATTATTTATTAGTCTTGCTTCAGTACTTTGCTTGAGCGGACCGGTTTTGGCCCAAGGCGGCGCAAGCAGCAATTGGCAAGTGATCGATGAATCATCGGTGCAAGTAAGCGGCAAACGTCAAATTGTGCCACAAAAATTCATCAGTTTACAGTTGGATGTGCAAGCCTTTAAATCTGCTTTGTTTTCGGCGCCACTCGAAAAAAATGTGACCATTAATCAAAGCGCATGTGTCATCAACTTGCCTTTGCCCGACGGTCGCATTCAACGTTTCAGAGTGATTGAAGCGCCCATGATGGAAGAAGCCTTGGCGGCGGCTTTTCCAAATATGAAAACATTTAGCATTAAAGGCATTGATGATCCTTATGCCAGCGGCAAATTAGATTGGACTGAATTCGGATTCCATGGCATGGTGTTAAGCATCAATGGCGATTTTTTTATCGACCCATATTGTTTGGGTAATACCAATCAATACATTAGTTATTACACCAACGATTTTGTGAAATCTGCAAGTGATGTGATGATTGAATCGGGTGTATTGGGACTCAAAGAAAACGGGGAACAAAAACCGAATAAATCAAATAACGCAAACACTGGCGCTAAAACTGCCGCAGCGCCTTGTGTTGGTGCTAATTTAAGAAGTTACCGTTTGGCGGTGGCTTGTACCGGTGAATATGCCGCTGCAGCAACCGGTGTTGGCGCGCCAAGTGTAGCACAAACATTGGCCAAAATAGTTACCAGCGTTAACCGTGTGGATGGCGTTTATGAAAAAGAAATTGCAGTGCGTTTGGTTTTGGTTGCTACCGAAACAGCGGTGGTATTTACCAATGCAAGCACCGATCCTTTTGCCGGAAATAACAATGCAAATACTTTAATCAACGAAAGTCAAACGGTGATTAATGCCAACATTGGTTCGGCCAATTACGACATTGGTCATACTTTTAGCACAGGCGGCGGCGGCTTAGCCAATTTAGGTTGTGTGTGTCAATCAGGTATCAAAGCCAAGGGCATCACCGGAAGCCCAAGTCCTGTAGGCGATCCATACGACATTGATTATGTAGCGCATGAAATGGGACATCAATTTGGCGGTAATCATACTTTTAACTGTGGAACAGGAAGTTGTTCAGGTAACCGAAATGGTTCAACTTCAATGGAACCGGGCAGTGGTGTAACCATTATGGCTTATGCCGGTATTTGTGGCTCGATTGATAATTTAGCCAACAATAGCATCGCTTATTTTCATGCCGTGAGTTATGATGAGATTATTAATTACACAAACTTTTCGAGCGGCAATAGTTGTGCAGTGATCATTCCATCCGGCAATCAAGCACCTGTG
Source organism: Sphingobacteriaceae bacterium (assembly GCA_947453445.1). Classification (GTDB taxonomy): domain Bacteria; phylum Bacteroidota; class Bacteroidia; order B-17B0; family Aurantibacillaceae; genus Aurantibacillus. Next base: position 74,610 of record CANGGP010000002.1, on the reverse strand, counting down.
GTAAATGGTTCAATGAGCTACACCATTCCAAAATCAACGCCTTTCTTTTTAACCGGCAGTGCCACTGATCCTGATGGTGATGCATTAACTTATTCTTGGGAAGAAATGGATGCCGGTTTAACAACCAGCAGTTGGAATACAGGTGCAAGACCCTATTTCCGTTCGTATATACCCAACACAAACGTAACGCGCTTTTTTCCTAATGCAACTGTGGTGAACAGTGGCAATTATACCGGAACCCGTGGCGAATATTTACCAAGTACTGCACAAACATTAAATTTCCGCTTGACAGCTCGCGACAATAAAATGGGCGGCGGCGGCGTGTGTTATGCCAACAACCAAGTGGTGGTTGATGCATCAGGACCCTTTACCGTAACTTATCCAAGTGCAACAGGGGTTGTATGGTATTCGAGTGCTTTAGATACCGTGAAGTGGGATGTGAATGGTACTGATCAAGCCCCGGTGGCATGTGACTCGGTACGTATTTTAATTTCGTTTAATAGTGGCACTACTTATTCGGTATTAATGGCATCAACACCAAACGATGGTTATCAAATGGTAACAGTGCCAACCGTTAGTGCCAATATTACCACTTGCCGTATTAAAGTTGAAAGCAAAGGCAATGTTTTTTATGATATTGGCAACAATGTGTTTACCATCACCACCGATGCACCACCACCACCATCTGATGTGAATGTAAAAGTGATTAGTAAAGAAAATAATCTTGGTTTACAAGTGTATCCAAATCCTTTTAAACAAAGCATTTATTTAAGTGCTTCTACTCTAAACAGTAAAGAGCTTACCAATCTAACAATTCGCAATGTACTCGGACAATCGGTACTGCAAAACCATTACAAAAACAAATCGCAATTAAATGAAGATTTGAATTTAAGCGAATTGCCAAACGGTGTGTACTTTATTCAATTGGTGAATGGCAACCAGCAATCGATGTTTAAATTGGTGAAGGAATAAAAATCATCTACAAAACAAAAAATCCCCATTCGAAGTGAATGGGGATTTTTTTATGCCTTTATTTTAATTTATTGATTAATCAACAATTTAAAACCCTTGCCGTGAATGTTAATGATTTCTACTTTGGTATCATCCTTTAGGTACTTGCGTAATTTGGCAATGTATACATCCATGCTTCGGCCGTTAAAGTAATTATCATCGTGCCAAATTGATTTAAGGGCGAAAGTTCTATCCAACACATCATTTTTATGCACGCATAACAAACGCAATAGTTGGCTTTCTTTGGTGGTTAATTTTTGTTCTTCGCCATTGTGTTGCAATACTTGTTTTTCGGCGTTAAATTGGTATTTACCGATTTTAAAATCAACTTCTTCACCGGCCGATGAACGCATTTTGTTGGTGCGACGCAAAACAGCGGTAACGCGTGCCAATAATTCTTCCATGCTAAATGGCTTGGTAATATAATCGTCGGCACCGGCATTAAAACCTTCAATGGTGTCTTCCTTCATGCTTTTGGCTGTGAGGAAAATAATCGGCACGTTTTTATCTGCTACACGTATTTCTTTTGCCAAAGTGAGTCCGTCTTTTACAGGCATCATCACATCTAAAAGTAATAAATCGTAAGTGCCTTTAAAGAACATGTCGCTGCCCTTTTTTCCGTCTTCGGCTAGCTTGGCTTCAAAGCCTTTTGCTTCGAGGTACTCCAATAAAAGAGGTCCCAAACTAGGATCATCTTCGACTAATAATATTTTTGTTTTAACAGTATCCATATTTTATTTGTTAAAATGATATGATTAAAGGTATAAAGTAAAAGATGTGTTTTAACAAAATTAACAATTATTACGAAATTGGCAAGTGTACGTTAAAAGTACTACCCTTGCCCACCTCGCTGTTAACCGAAATGGTGCCATTGTGTTTCATCACTACGGCCAATACGTATGATAATCCCAAGCCGAAGCCTTTTACATTGTGCACGTTGCCTGTGGGCACACGGTAAAATTTATCAAATATTTTGCGTTGGTTTTCTTTTGAAATGCCAATGCCATTGTCTTTTACCTGCACCATAATGCCTTCGGCTGTATTAAAAGTGGTAATTACAATTTCGGGCGTGCTACTCGAATATTTAATCGCATTGTCAATTAAATTAAAAATGATATTGGTAAGATGCACACGGTCGGCTTGAAGTTTAAATTTCAATGCATCCAATTGTGTATGAATAATGCCGTTTCGTTGGTCGATTAAGAGTTGGGTGTTGTTAATGGCGGTATTAATAATTTCATGTACATCCACTTCACTGAGTTTGAGTTTAAATTCGCCTTTATCTAAAATGGAGGTTTGTAAGATGCTTTCAACCAAAACACTCAGGCGCTTATTTTCATCACGAATCATTTTTAAAAACCTGCTTTGTTTTTCGGGTGTTTGTACAATGCTGGCATCTGAAAGCATTTCGCTGGCCAAAGAAATGGTACTGATGGGTGTTTTAAACTCATGGGTCATGTTACTGATGAAATCATTTTTAATTTCAGAGAGTTTCTTTTGTTTTAAATTATTGGCCGTGATGTAATAAAAGGAAAGAATTAAAATGATGATCACAATCACCGATGTAATGAGGAAAGGCCACATTTGTTTAAACACATATCCCTTTTGAGAAGGGAACACCACGATTAAATATTCAGATTCAACAAAACGGTTACCCGGTGAAAGATTTACTTTATAATGGTCAACACCCAAAGAATCGCTTACATTTTCGGCTTGCTGCAAATCGCTGTGGTGCGGACTTCCGGGATAGAGTGAAGTTAAATAATAGATGTAATTGGCTTTGATTTTTTGTTTTAATAATTCGTGTTTTAAAATGGAGTCCAATAAAACAGTATCTACTTTTAAATTGTAATCGTTGTAAAAGTCTTCTGTGAGTGTGCGGTTAAAGAAACTCACTTCATTTGGAAAGTTCTTAAACAAATCGTTGCTGCTGGCCTGACCACCCGATTGCTGATTGCGAATGCGTTTTAAAAAACCGTTGGCAGTGGCATTAAATTCAAAGAAGGTTGAGTCTTTTGAAATGTCTTTGGTAGTGAGTCGGCTTACTTGGTGCCCGTTGCTATCAACACTTAATTCTTCGCTTAAACGAAAAGAGATGGGATCTTTAATGTTCATGCGGTTTAATGCCGCGATACCCTGAGTTCTTTTGGTGATGCGGGTATAATTTCCGCGGTGGCTAAGTTTTTCGAGTTTGCCCGAAGTGATGTTGAGGGCTTTATCAACGCGGTCTTTAAACAAATCTTGTCGGGCATCAAAATCGTTCGAAATCCAAAAAACCTGAAAACAAATGAGCACCAACAAGGCCAATGAAAATGAAATGGAGATGATGGTTAATAACGGTTTATTCATTGCAACAAAAGTAATGGAATTTGAAATGACATGGCCTTAATAAATGCAAAATAAGCGCAATGGTTATTCTAAACTTTTTACCGCCGTTGAAACCCCATTTTCGGTGACATAACATTTTAATCGGTCGGTGAAAATATAAGGTTTGTATATTGATTTATTGAGCAACATGCGCAAACATTCTTGCACACCTTCGATGATGCTTGGGTGTGGATGCATCATGTCGGCCAATTCGCGAATGCCTTGGTTGGTGTAAATCAAATAAGCCACAGCTTGAATGGCGCTACTGGCGTGTTCACCAACCACACGCATGCCTAAAATACGCATGGCATTATCGTTGGTGACAATGATTTTAAAAAAGCCTTTTGTTTTGCGCATAGCAATGGCACGGGCGTTGGTGGTATAATCCAACTTCACCACTTTGTGTGGAATGCCTTTCGAAACAAGGTCTTGCTCACTCATACCAACCGCGGCCACCTCGGGATTTAAAAACATGATGGTGCTAATGTTTTTATAGTTGAGTGGTTTTACCAAAGGACCAAACATGCGCACCACGGCGTGTCGTGCCTCACGCTCGCCAACATTAACAAGGGCTACTTCGGTGGTCACATCGCCGGCCACATAAATATTGCTGATGTTGGTTTGGGTATCATCGTTCCAAATACCGCCGCGATCGTTAAATTTTATGCCAATGTTTTCGAGACCTAGACTGCTGACATTTGCTGCTCTACCAATCGACACGAGGGCTTTATCAACTTGAAGCACTTCATGGTGGCCATCTTTAAATTCAAGTTCGTATTCCACTTTACCATCTTTCACTTCCATGCGTTTTAAAGAAGCACCGTGGTGAACATGTGCGCCTTGGCCTTCAAGGTTATCGGTCACCACCTTGGCTACATCTTCATCTTCGAAGGGTAAGATGCGATCGGCTTTATCAATTAAATAAACTTTTGTTTTGCCAAAGGCCGAAAAAATGGTGGCAAATTCACAACCAATTACCCCGGCGCCCAATACCACCATGCTTTTTGGAAAATCTTTAAAGTTGATAATGCCGTCGCTTGTAACAATAATTTTTTCATCCACTTGTATGTTGGCGGGCTTGCGGGGACTGCTGCCTGTGGCGATTAATATGTTGGCGGCGCTGATGTTTTTGGTGCTGCCATCTTCTTTGGTAAGTTGAACTGTGTTTTTATCGATGATATAGGCAGTGCCTTTTTCGTAATAAAAAAGCTTGTTTTGAAGCTTTTGGAGCAATTGTAAGTGCACGCTCATTTGGGTTTTGCGTTCAAAAACCGCTTCATCCACTATTTTTGAAAAATCTTCAAATTTGGCTTCAAAACCCGGAATCACCTCGCGGATTGAGGCCACTTTTAAGGCTTGCTCCCAAAGGGTTTTGGAGGTAAGCACACCGCTGTAAACACCGGCTCCACCAATGCGTTTCTTTTCAATGAGCAGGACTTTTTTACCAAAATCCAATGCTCTCATGGCGCCTGCATAACCGCTAGGTCCGCCACCAATCACTATTAAATCGAAATGTTCCATGAAATGGTGAATTTACATTAAATTTTAAATTCTGGATCAAGCCGGGTCTGAAAATGATGAAAGAGCGATAAAAGAGCATTTTTGAACTTAGTTTTATGTAGAGTTACTTAACGATTGTAAATCAATCAATTATATTATTTTCTAATTAACAGAATTTACCTATTTTTGCAACCCGATAATTTAAAAATATGAACGAGAGTATTATTTATTTAGTTCCTGCACTTGGTATTGTAGGATTGATTGTGATGGCCATTAAATCTGCTTGGGTAAGCAAGCAAGATGCAGGCGATAAAAACATGCAAGAATTGGCAGGTTATATTGCCGATGGCGCAATGGCCTTTTTAAAAGCCGAATGGAAAGTGTTAAGTATTTTTGTGGTGTTTGCCGCAGCCTTATTGGCGTATTCAGGCACCATTCATGAGGTAAATGGTTTAGAAATCCACTCAAGTTGGATTATTTCAATTTCATTTATTATCGGTGCCGTGTTTTCTGCTACAGCAGGATACATTGGTATGAAAGTGGCTACTAAAGCCAATGTACGCACAACACAAGCTGCCCGTACAAGTTTAAAACAAGCTTTAAAAGTATCCTTTACAGGTGGTACTGTAATGGGCTTAGGCGTTGCCGGCTTAGCAGTTTTAGGTTTGGGCGGATTATTCATTGCTTTCTTAAACATATTTGCCGGATTGGGTGAAAACACTGTTAAAACGGCCATTGAAGTATTAACCGGTTTTTCATTGGGTGCTGAATCAATCGCCTTATTTGCACGTGTTGGTGGTGGTATTTATACCAAAGCTGCCGATGTGGGTGCCGATTTAGTAGGTAAAGTTGAAGCAGGAATTCCTGAAGATGATGTTCGTAATCCTGCTACAATTGCCGACAATGTAGGTGATAACGTAGGTGATGTGGCCGGTATGGGTGCCGATTTATTTGGTTCTTATGTTGCCACTATTTTAGCAACAATGGTATTGGGACAAGAAATTGTGGCGGTAGATAATTTTGGCGGCATGTCGCCAATTTTATTACCAATGGTGATTTGTGGTTTAGGTATTATTTTCTCGATTGTAGGTACTTGGTTTGTAACCATTAAAGATGATAAATCAAACGTTCAAAATGCCTTAAACATGGGTAATTGGTCGTCGATGTTGTTAACTGTTGTTGCTTCTTATTTTGTGGTAAATTGGATGTTACCTGACACATTGAGTTTACGCGGATATGAGTTTTCGAAACTCAATGTGTTTTTAGCCATTGTGGTTGGAACCATTGTAGGTGCTATTATGAGTATTGTAACAGAATATTACACAGCTATGGGTAAAAAACCTGTATTGTCAATTATTCAACAATCATCAACCGGACATGCCACCAATATTATTGGTGGTTTATCTGTTGGGATGAAATCAACCGTAATTCCTATTTTAACCCTTGCGGGCGGTATTATGGCATCTTATTACTTTGCAGGATTATACGGTGTGGCGATTGCTGCAGCCGGTATGATGGCAACCACAGCCATGCAGTTGGCCATTGATGCTTTTGGTCCTATTGCCGATAACGCCGGTGGTATTGCCGAAATGAGTCAGTTACCGCCTGAAGTGCGCGAACGTACCGATAATTTAGATGCTGTAGGTAACACCACTGCTGCAACAGGAAAAGGTTTTGCGATTGCTTCTGCGGCATTAACTTCATTGGCGCTTTTTGCAGCCTTTGTAGGTATTGCAGGTATTCACGCCATCGACATTTACAAAGCCAATGTATTGGCAGGTTTATTTGTGGGTGGAATGATTCCATTTATTTTCTCAGCCCTTTGTATCCAAGCGGTTGGTAAAGCAGCCATGGACATGGTACAAGAAGTACGTCGTCAGTTTCGCGAAATTCCGGGTATTATGGAATACAAAGCAAAACCTGAATACGAAAAATGTGTGGCCATTTCTACCAAAGCTTCTATTCGCGAAATGATGTTACCGGGCGGTATTGCCTTGGTAACTCCTGTTCTTGTAGGTTTCCTTTTTGGTCCTGAAGTATTAGGCGGTTTATTGGCCGGTGTAACTGTAAGCGGTGTGTTGATGGGTATCTTCCAATCAAATGCCGGTGGTGCATGGGACAATGCTAAAAAATCGTTTGAAAAAGGTGTTGTGATTAACGGAGAAACATTCTACAAAAAATCAGAACCACACAAAGCTTCAGTAACCGGTGATACAGTAGGTGATCCATTTAAAGATACCTCAGGTCCTTCGATGAACATCTTAATTAAATTAATGAGTATTGTTTCGTTGGTAATTGCGCCATACATTTCAGTGAACAGCATTGATGATGCCGCACACAACGGTGCAAAAATGCTAACTGAAGAAGTATTAAAATGCAACATCAACGGTCAAGAATACACTTGTACAAGCAAATCACAATGCGATAGCATTATGAATGTAGGCAGAAAAGACATTGCAGAATTAATTGGTAAATACATGGTAGATGGGGCGCACAGCTCAGTAAACTTTAACGTGAAACACATTATCAGCAACACCTCGGGTTCAATTAAAATCGACAGTGGTTATGTTCAATTGGATAATGCAGCAGGATCAAAAATTTATGTGGTGATGAACATGAATTCATTAACTACACAAAATGATATGCGCGACGGTCATTTAAAAAACAAAGAAAATTTCTTTAATGTAAAAAAATTCTCTTCTGCCATTTTTGAAGCTACCAGTATTGAAAAATTGGAAGGAGAAATGAACTATGCATACATCGCCAAAGGAAAATTAACTTTAAAAGGTGTGAGCAAAGAAGTGTCTTTAAAATTTAACTACCAAGGATCATCTGAGCAAGAATACGACGGAAAAAAATTCAGTGTTTGTGGATTTGAAGGTGAGGCTTTGATTAACCGTAACGACTTTGGTATTGAAGGCGGCGGCGCTGCTGAAGAAATTACCATTAAAATTAGTTTAGAGGGCAACAAAGCCCTATAGTGCTATGATTTTTATCATTTTAAAAGGGATTCAATTGAATCCCTTTTTTTATGCTCTTTTTTTCTAAGTTAGTTTTTACTACATTTATCTAAACTAAACTCTATCGCATGAAAAAAACATTATGCATTTTAGGAATTCTTATTTTTGGATTCAACACTGTTAAATCACAATGTGTTCCCAATTGTTCGGCATACACTGTTAACCCAACCACCTATTCACTGTTTCCTACAGGCGGCACCAATGTGAGTTCGGCATTTTCTCCGAATTCAGATGATGGATATACTTCACCGGTACCGATTGGTTTTAGCTTTAATTATTATTGTACCACTTATACGAGTGCTTATATCTGCTCAAATGGTTTTATTGTTTTAGGTAGCTTGCCAAGTATAGGCGGAGCCGACCCTGCACAATCTTTTCCTAGTACAACCAATCCGAACGGTGTTATTGCCTTAAACATGTGCGATTTAGATGCCGGTGCAGGTGGAGCTGTAACCTTTACCACCATTGGCACTACGCCAAATCAAAAATTCATTGTAACATACAGTAATGTGCCTTATTGGTACTCCACCGCACCTACTGCCACACTAACCTGTTCAGGACAAATTGTGTTGTATGAAACCAGTAACATGATTGAAGTACACACTGCTACAATTGGCACGCAATCATACGCTTCATCGCAAGGCATCGAAAATCAGGGTGGCACATCTGGGGTGAATGTTCCGGGAAGAACCACTACTTTTTGGTCGGCGAGTAATTCAGCATATGCCTTTACAAATCTTGTGCAAGGCACCCCGCCTACCAGTGTTGGCGGCAATTCTGTATTGTGTTTTAGTTCCCCAGGCAGTTTTTCATGTATCTCGATGCCCGGCGCAAGTTCTTATAGCTGGACGCTTCCCGGCGGATGGAGTGGATCAACTACCACCACGGCCTTAACAGCTACAGCGGGTGTTGGCGGTAATTTATCGGTTACAGCTACTTATACATGCGGCACATCCGGCCCTGCGCAATTTTCGGTAAATGTGATTCCTAGTCCGGTTGTTTCTGTTACCAATGTTTCCCCTTCGGTATTATGTTCAGGAAGTGTTGTTAGTATTAGTGCAACAGGTGGCATCAACTACACGGTAATGCCGGGTAATATTACAGGCACACCACCATTTACGGTAATGCCTATGACCAACATCACCTATTCTGTTTATGGCGATAACAGCAACGGTTGTATTTCCGTTAATCCGGGCTTGGCGCCAGTGAATGTAAATGCAACACCAACTGTTGTGGTAAACAGTGGCAGCATGTGTTTGGGTTCTACCTTTACCATGTCGCCGGCCGGTGCAGTGAATTACTCTTATTCAAGTTTGTTTACAACGGTTAGTCCAACCACCACCGGTACTTTCTCATACATGGTTTGGGGTATTGCCTCAAATGGCTGTGTGGGTAACGCTGTTTCAACACTAACGGTTGCGCCATTGCCAACAATATTAGCCAGCTCTACAAGAACAAGTTTGTGTATTAAAGAAACAGTGACTTTAACTGCTGTTGGTGCAAGCACATTTAATTGGATTGGCATTGCGAACACCAGTTCATTGGTATTTACGCCAACAGTTTCCAATGCTGCGCAGATATTTACTGTATCAGGAACCAATACTTTGGGTTGTACAAATGCTACAACCATTGCACTGAAGGTAAATGCTTGCACGGGCATCAATGAAAATTCTGCTTCGGCCAATCAATTGAACATTTTCCCAAATCCATTTAAGAATGTATTTCATTTAAGCAGCGAACGTGAAGTAAACGCTGTAATTAGTGTATACGATTTAACGGGCGCTTTGGTGTTAAAACAAAATATACAAGGCACCACTGCCGATATTCATTTAGAGAATATGGCCGCTGGCATTTATTATCTAAAAATAAATGAATCACCAAACGTATACAAACTCATCAAATCGGAGTAAACACGGCATTCGGATTTTTAATTTCTCTATTCATTTGTAAACATGTAAATTCATGTCATGAAAGTTATTACCTATAATGTAAATGGCATTAGGGCTGCCATGTCGAAAGGACTCATTGACTGGATTCGCAGCGAAGACCCGGATGTATTGTGTTTGCAAGAGATAAAAGCCAGTCCCGACCAAGTAGGCGTTTTTGAATTTGAAGAATTAGGTTATCACCATTATTGGTATCCGGCCCAAAAAAAAGGATATAGTGGCGTTGCTATTTTTTCGAAACAAGAACCAAAAAAAGTAACTTACGGTTGTGGCATAAAGGCATATGATGATGAAGGAAGAATTTTAACGGCAGAGTTTGACAATTACACCGTGATGAGTGTTTATCATCCAAGTGGCAGCAGTGGTGAAGATCGACAAGCTTTTAAAATGAAATGGTTAAGTGATTATCAAACCTACATTGAGAAATTGAGACAGCAACAACCCAACTTAATTCTTTGCGGAGATTTTAATATTTGTCACCGCGCCATTGATATTCACAATCCTAAATCGAATGCCAACACCAGTGGTTTTTTACCTGAGGAACGTGAATGGATGGAAGGCTTTGTGAATTCGGGATTTATTGATTCGTTCAGACATTTAAACAAAGAACCGCACCATTACAGTTGGTGGAGTTACAGGGCCGGTTCGAGAGGCAAAAATTTAGGTTGGCGCATTGATTATAACATGGTGGCCCATCACCTCGAAAATAAAATTAAAAATGCTTGTATTTTACCACAAGCCATGCACAGCGACCATTGTCCGGTGGTATTAGAAATTGAATAATGTAAAGATTTTGAAACAACATGTGATTATAGTTGCCGGAGGAAGCGGAACACGCATGAAAAGCGATGTGCCTAAACAGTTCATGCGAATATTGGGGAAGCCAATTATCACAAGAACCATCGAAAAATTTTTCACATACAATCCTGAAATCAACATGGTAATTGTGGTGCATGCCGATTACCAAGCATTGCTCATCGAAACACTGAAAGAATCGACTATTGATGTTGGTAAAATTAAAATATGCTTGGGTGGCGCCACCAGATTTGATTCCGTAAAAAACGGATTGAATTGTTTGGAAAATGAAACAGGCATTGTTGGCATTCATGATGCCGCACGTCCTTTTGTTTCGATTGCCACCATTACTAACTGTTATCAAACTGCCGCAAAACTGGGCAATGCCACACCATGTTTATCAATACATGAAAGTTTGCGGGAGATGAACACCTCAGGCAGTCATATTGTAAACCGCGATGCATTTAAAATTATTCAAACACCCCAATGCTTTGAATTGAGTGTTATCCGTAAAGCATTTGATCAAACATATCGATTGGCCTTTACCGACGACGCTTCGGTACTTGAAACTGCCGGAGAAAAAATCAACTTGGTAGAAGGCAATGTTGAGAATATTAAGATTACTACACCTTCTGATTTAATTATTGCTAAAGCGTTTTGTGATGATGGGCGATGACGAAATAATTGAAAGCCTCGAATTAACCGGCAAATTAATTGATTTGCACGAAGACAATCCTTTTAAGTCGAAAGCTTATGCCAATGCGGCATTTAAGCTCAATAAACTGCGGTATCATTTTGAAGGAAAAACGAAAAGTGACATTGAAAGCATTGAAGGCATCGGCAAGAGCATGGCAGCCAAAATCATGGAGTTGCTTGAACAAGGCGAATTAAAAGAGCTTAGAGAATTGGTTGACAAAACACCCGCAGGCGTTATCGACATGATGGGCATTAAAGGCCTTGGTCCGAAAAAAGTTCGGGCCCTGTGGCAGGAATTAAACATTGAAAGTGTTGGTGAATTATTATATGCTTGCAACGAAAACCGATTGGTGACATTGAAAGGATTTGGTGATAAAACGCAAAAGGCCGTAAAACAAAGCATAGAATTTAAAATTTCGAACAACAATAAATTTCATTATGCGGCATTGGAAAAGCCGGTTTATCAACTCATTGATGCCATAAGAGCAAATGAAAAAAATGTTCAAATAGCATTAATTGGTGCCATGGCTCGCAAACTGGAAGTAATTGACAGCATCGATATTTTAATTGATCAAACACTGCAAAAAGATTATTCGGCTTTGGAGCAGTTGATTCCTTTAAAAATAAACTATCACTTTTGTGAAGCCAATCAATTTTATTACAAGTGCATCGAAGGCAGTTCAACAAATGAACACCTCGAAAAAATAAATTTTGGCAGTTTGGCGCCAGCCTATTACAGCGACGAGTCGGCGGTATACGCCAAACTTGGCTTGCCATTCATTCAAAGCGAATTACGCGAGGGACTAACGGAGGTTGATGCTGCCAAACAAAATAAAATTCCAAATTTAATTGAATTAAAAGATCTAAAAGGCATTTTACACAACCACTCAACCTATAGCGATGGTGTGAATACCTTGAAAGAAATGGCCGATTATTGCCAATCCTTGGGTTATGAATATTTCGGTATTTGCGACCATTCAAAATCGGCCTTTTATGCCAATGGCTTAAGTGTTGAGCGGGTTTTGGCCCAGCAGGCAGAAATAGATCAGCTCAATGCGCAATACCAAAATTTTAAAATATTAAAAGGCATTGAAAGTGATATTTTAAACGACGGTTCATTGGATTATTCTGACGATATTTTAAAAACATTTGATTTTGTAGTTGCCTCGGTGCATTCGAACTTAAAAATGAGCGAAGAAAAAGCCAATCAACGTTTAATCAAAGCCATCGAAAATCCTTATACCAGTATATTAGGCCATCCAACAGGGCGATTATTATTGGCCCGCCCGGGTTATCCCATCAATCATCAATTAATTATTGATGCCTGTGCCGCAAACAATGTAAGCATTGAATTAAACGCGCATCCTTATCGCTTAGATATTGATTGGCGTTGGATTCCGTATTGCCTTGAAAAGGGTGTTAAAATATCCATCAATCCTGATGCACACCAAATGGAAGGCTTTCACGACATGTATTATGGTGTTTGTGTGGCCAGAAAAGGCATGTTATCGAAGGAACATTGTTTAAATGCACTTTCACTGAATGAACTTTATACAGCATTTAAAAAATAATGGCCATCATTAATTCAATAGCGAGTTGGTTGATGAAAAAGCGCATGCATCAAATTGAGCTTTTTATCAAATACCCGCACGATGTACAGAATGAGTGGTTGTTGAGTTTGGTGAAAGATGCGCAATCTACGGAATACGGCATCAAACATCACTTTAAAGACATTGAAACTTACCAGCACTTTAAAAATCAAACGCCTTTAAACGATTATGAAAGTTTAAAACCTTACATCGATAGAACACGTCGAGGAGAACAAAATTTATTGTGGCACACCGATATTAAATGGTTTGCCAAAAGTAGCGGCACCACCGATAAAAGTAAGTTTATTCCCGTAAGCGTTGAAAGCCTTGATGGCTGCCATTATAACGCAGGCCGCGACATGGTGACTTTGCACTGTTACAATAACAGCGAAACACAATTGTTCACCGGAAAAAATTTAGCCTTGGGTGGAAGTTTCAAAGAAGATATTTTTGAAGATCACCGATCATTTCATGGTGATGTAAGTGCCATCATTATACAAAATTTACCGATGTGGGCTGAATTTTTCAGGGCACCCGATGTGAACATTGCCTTAATGGATGAATGGGAAAACAAGCTTGAAAAAATGGCCTTGTTGATGATGAATGAAAATGTAACCAGCTTAGCAGGCGTGCCCAGTTGGATGTTGGTTTTAATCAAGCGCATTTTAGAAAAAAAAGGCGCTGATACCTTGCGAAACATTTGGCCCAACTTGGAAGTATATTTTCACGGTGGTGTAAGTTTTTCGCCTTACAAAGAACAATTTGTAGAATTATTCGACAACCGAAAAACAAAATTCATGCAAATGTACAGCGCTTCAGAAGGGTTTTTTGGCATACAAGACCAATTGGAGAGTGATGAAATGTTGTTGATGTTAGACTATGGCATCTTTTATGAATTTATTGCCTTGAAAGACTTGCACCTAAAAAATTACGACAAGATAATCGGCTTAGAAGATGTGAAAACAAACATTGATTATGCGTTGATTATCACAACAAATGCAGGTTTATGGCGTTATCAAATTGGCGATGTGATTCAATTTACAGGTACCAATCCTTATCGCTTTAAAATATCGGGCAGAACCAAACAACACATCAATGTTTTTGGAGAGGAACTAATGGTACACAACACCGATGAAGCCTTGGCTTTGGCCTGCGACAAAACACATGCCTTGGTGCGAGAATATACTGTAGCCCCAATTTTTATGAAAGAAAATTCAGGCGCACACGAATGGTTGATTGAGTTTGAAAGAGAACCCAATAATTTTGATTTTTTTGTTGATGTTTTAGACAAATACTTAAAAGAACAAAACAGCGATTATGAAGCCAAACGTTACAATAATTATGTGTTACATGCCCCTAAAATCAATAAAATGAAATCGGGCAGCTTTTTAACTTGGCTAAAAAAACACAACAAAATGGGCGGACAATTTAAAATTCCGCGTTTAAGCAATAACAGGCACTTGGTTGAAGAAATTTTAAATTTACAAAACCATTAAAAAGAATTTAAAATATTTAATCGCTGTAATGCTCTTGTGTGCATATACACCTGCCTTGCAAAAGGATGAAAAACCGCTTGTAATAAAATCTGCATTTACTGATTTTAACGTCGATAATTTAGGGAACATGTATTTGATCAATGAATCTGAATTACAAAAATACAATGCCAACGGAAAATTATTTGCCAGGTACAGCAATTTACAATTGGGTGAAATCAGTTCGGTGGATGCCACCAATCCACTAAAAATTTTGTTGTATTACCGCGATTTGCAACAAATTGTTTTTCTCGACAACCAATTATCGGGCAACAGCGAAAATGTTTCACTGGTAAATTTAGGCTACGAGCAAAGTGATTTGGTTTGCAGCAGCACCAATAATAGTTTTTGGATTTACAATAAACAAAACAACGAGCTTTTGCGTTTTAACGAAAACTCTCAAAAAATTGCCAATACCGGCAATTTAAAACAAGTTTTGCAAAACGATTTAAATCCAAACTTCATGACCGAACACAATGGATATTTGTACCTCAACTGTCCTGATAACGGCATTTATGTATTCGATATGTTTGGCGGATATGTGAAGCTTATTGGTATTCGCTTTATTCGGCATTTTAAGGTAAACGATAATATTTTGTATTATCAAAAAGACAGCAGCATGTGCAGCTACAATTTAAAGTTGTTCGAAGAATCATGTAAAAGCATTCCATACTTTAAACAAAACAATAAAGCCAAATATGGAAACGGAAAGATTTACCAAGCCTTTAAAGACTCTCTCCTTGTATTTTCTTTGAATTAACATTCATCGCAAAAAACACAGCTTTTTTTTATTACATTTGGTTATAATCCATTCATTATGAAAAAACTCATTTTCTTATTGACTTGCTTTTATTTTGCAGGTGAAATCAATGCCACCCACAACAGGGCAGGTGAAATAACTTATAAACGCATTCAACCATTCACCGCTAACGTTGGCGGTGTACAAGTGCAAGTTTATACATACTCCATCACTGTAACCATTTACACTGATTTTGGTGATCAAACAGCAGACCGTTGTCAGGACACCTTGTATTTTGGCGATGGCAGTAAAACCGTGCTTAACCGTGAAAATGGAAACGCTTCAATTGCGGGCTGTCAATGTGCGCCCAAGTGTGGCGAAATAATTGTGAACCAACCCGGTTACAACGTAAAGAAAAACATTTACTCTGCCGTACACACATACCCCGGCCCCGGACAATACGTGGCATTTACAGCAGACAGAAACAGAAACTCGGGCATTTATAACATACCCAATTCGGTGAACACACCATTTTATATTGAGGCATTAATTATTGCGAATGCAAGCATTGGAACCAATTCATCGCCGGTGTTAAACAATCCGCCAATCGATATGGCTTATAACGTTACTTGCTTTTATCACCAACCCGGCGCGTTTGATGCCGATGGTGATAGTTTGTCGTATGAACTAATAAGTTGCAAAGGCCAAAACGGAGCGGCAATTATCGGCTATACCCAACCACCCATTAGTAATAACGGCTATTACTACATGAACACTTCAGGATTAATCAGTTGGTGTACGCCGCCGAACATTGGCGAATACAGCATTGCTTTTTATGTACGTGAGTGGAGAAAAATTAACGGTGTTTACCAAATCATCGGACTTATTGAACGTGATTTACAAATTTTGGTAAGATCTGGTGTGTTGGGTTTATCGAATACAAGCCCCATGGGTGAGGCCTTAAATATTTATCCCATTCCTTTTTCATCACAACTTAGCATCAGCACCGAAGGTTTAAAAGCTGAAACAAGCAAGGCCGAATTATTATCCTTAGATGGTAAACTTTTGATGATCGGCACAATACATGAAGATAAAATTGAATTCTCTACCAAACAACTCAACAATGGCTTGTATTTGCTTAAAATTACAAGTGGTGATGCAGTGGCATATCGAAAAATATTAAAGTCGAATTAAGGCCTTTTTCACACCAAAGTTTAACAAAATTTTTCCTTGTTAAACCTGCGTCAATGTTATATTTGTAAGAGCACATCATTTGTGCTGAAACTTCAATTTGCAATCTGAACAGCACATACTTATTCAAAAGCTCGATGAGTTTATTCGTCGTTATTACAAAAACCAATTAATCAAAGGGGCTTTGTATGTGGCGGGTATTGTATTGACCATTTTTTTGAGTTTTGCTCTGCTTGAATATTTTGCTGAATTCGGCAGCATCCTTAGAGCAATATTATTTTTTGGCTTCCTAACAGTTAGCCTTTTTGTGATTATCAAATACATTGTGTTACCTGCCTTAAAATTATACCGCATTGGCGCCATTATTTCGTATCAGGAAGCGGCAAGCATTATTGGCAGTCATTTTTCATCGGTGCAAGATAAACTCATTAATGTGTTGCAATTACAAAATCATCAAAATACCATTGCTTCCGAAGAATTTTTATTGGCCGGCATCAATCAAAAAATAAACGAATTAAAACCCATTCCTTTTGTGAGTGCCATCAATTTAAAAGACAATGTAAAATATTTAAAATATGTTGGTCCTGTTTTTATTTTTTTTATCCTCATTGCCATTGTTTGGCCGCAAATTCTTTCCAAAAGCACCACCCGCTTGGTGCATTACAACCGTTATTACGCCAAGGAAATGCCTTTCGCCTTTCATTTATTAAACAAAGAACTGAGCACCTTGCAATCGCAGGACTTTGTGCTTGATCTTGAAATAAAAGGCGCTGAGCTGCCAAATGAAGTGTATATTGAGCTCAATAAAGTAGAATATAAACTTGAAAAAGAAAACAACAGTCATTTTCATTTCACAATCACCAATCCGCAGCAAGACCTAGAATTCAATTTAATGGCAGCCGGCTATACCTCTGAAGACTATCATTTAAAAGTATTGCCTAAACCCAGTTTGTTACAATTTAATCTGCAGTTAACTTATCCGGCATATCTTAAAATGCAAAATCAAACAGTGAGTAATACCGGCGACATTGAAATTCCGCAAGGCACAAAAATAAAATGGTTGTTTAATACCAAAAACACGGAGGAATTAAAATTACATTTTATTGATACCGCATGCACCCTCAAAGAAAGTAATGATAATCAGTTTACCTTTAGTCGTTTATTTATTCAAAGCAATCAATACACGGTAAAGGCCTCCAATGCATTGGTGTCAAGCAGTGGCGACTCGGTCAGTTATAACATTAATGTGATTGCCGATCAACTGCCTCAAATTGATGTGAGTGAAAAAGCCGATTCGCTTAATCCCAAAAACATTTATTTTAATGGTGAAATAAAAGATGATTACGGCTTCACCGATTTGTTGTTTCATTTTCACAAAACATACATTGATTCTAATGGCAAAAGCATGGAAACATCGGGCGCTTATCCCATTCATATTTCCAAAACCAATGTCAATCAGAGCTATTATTATTTCTTGGATTTAGATCAATTCAAATTATCATCGAACGATAAAATAGAATATTATTTCGAGGTGTTCGACAACGACGGCGTGCATGGTCCAAAATCTTCAAAAACAAAAACCATGGCCTTTAAAGCGCCTAGTCGCGATGAAATCAATCAAAACACTGAAAAAAACAACAGCGAAATTAAAAAAGACCTTGAAGAAAGTATTAAGAAAACAAAACAATTACAAAAAGACATCAATGAAATTTCTAAGAAGATAAATGAGAAAAAACAATTGGGCTATGAAGAAAAAAAGAAGCTTGAAGATTTGATTAAAAAACAAAATGAACTTCAAAACAAAATTGAAGAAATAAAACAAGAAAACGAGCTCAATAACAAACAACAAAGTGAGTTTAGTCAAACCGACGAAACAATTTTAGAAAAACAACAAGAACTTGAAAAACTTTTTGAAAATGTGATGACACCTGAAATGAAAAAGTTGTTTGATGAACTCAATAAATTATTAGAAAAACTCGATAAAAATCAAGTACAAGAAAAGCTTGAAGAACTAAAATTAAGCAACAAAGACATTGAAAAAGAATTAGATCGAAATTTAGAAGCCTTCAAACAATTGGAAATGCAAGAAAAAATGCAAAATGCAATTGATAAATTAAATGAATTAAAAGAAAAAGAAAACGCATTGAATAAGGAAACAGAAGGCAAGAAGCCGAAGGATAAGATGCAGGATGGCAAGAAGCAAGAGGATAAGACGCTAGATGGTAAGAAGCAGGATGATAAGACGCAGGACGGCAAGAAGCTAGAGGACAAGATGCAAGATGGTAAGAAGCAAGATGGTAAGAAGCAAGATGATAAGATGCAAGACGGCAAGAAGCCGGAGGATAAGATGCAGGATGGCAAGAAGCAGGATGATAAGTTGCAGGACGGCAAAATGCAGGATGGAAAGAATCAAGAATCACTCGAAAAAAAACAGGAAGATATTCAAAAGCAATTTGAGGAATTAAAAAAAGATTTAAAGGCATTGGAAGAAAAGAACAAACAGCTTGAAGAGCCGATGAAGCTTCCAAACACTGAGCAAAAGCAAAATGAAATTAGCAACGAATTGCAAAAAAGTTCCGACAACTTAAGCAAGAGCAATAAAAAAGCAGCTTCTCAATCGCAAAAAAAGGCGGCTGAAAAAATGGAAGAAATGCAAGAGGAGATGGAGAAAGCCATGTCGGATGAAGCCGATCAACAAGCAGAGGAGAACGCAGAGTCGTTACGACAAATTTTAGAGAATCTTTTAAAATTATCTTTTTCGCAAGAAGCCTTGATCAATGATTTAAACACCACACGCATCGACAATCCTTTGTATACAGATATTCCTAAAAAACAAAACAAATTAAAAGACGACAGTAAGTTAATTGAAGACAGTTTATTGGCCCTTAGCAAGCGGGCACCGAGCATTAGTGCCATTGTGAACCGCGAAATCAATGCCATTCATGCGAACATGGACAGAACTGTGAAAAATTTAGCAGAAAGAAATGTTGGCTTGAGTGCGATGAACATGCAAGAAAGCATGAAGTCGGTGAATAATTTGGCTTTATTGCTTAATGAATCGTTAGAGGCCATGCAGCAGCAAATGAAAAAGCAAAATGAGAACAAATCTCAAAAAGGCGGAAAATGTAAAAAACCGGGTAAGGGTTCAGGAAAAAATCCAAGTGGCAGTGGTCAGCCCAGTTCGGGCAATTTGCGAAAAATGCAAGAGCAGTTAAATAAACAATTGCAGGAATTGAAGGAAAGTTTAGAAAAAGGCAAAAAACCGGGCGATAAACCAGGCAAAGAGGGTGAAAACGGGAAGGGTCAAAACGGCAAATCGGGCTTGGGAATGCCCGGCAGCAGCGAGCAATTCGCTAAAATGGCGGCCCAGCAAGAGGCCATCAGAAGACAAATTGAATCCTTAATGGGCAAACTTAAAAACAAAGGCAAAAACCCGGGTGGCGACATGGCACAATTGATGGAACAAACTGAAAAGGAACTAGTTAACAAACGATTGAACTCAGAAACCATGCGCAGGCAACAAGAAATCCTCACAAGGCTTTTAGAGAGCGAAAAAGCAGAAAAAGAACGCGAACAGGATGAAAAAAGGAAGAGTAATGAGGCAAAAAATCAAGAAAATAGCAACCCTCCGCAATTTTTAGAGTATAAAAGACTAAAAGAAAAAGAAATGGAGTTATTAAATACTGTTCCTCCTAGCTTAACGCCATACTACAAGGAAAAGGTGAACAACTATTTTAATAGTATTGAGAAGTAATGATACCAGCGAAAAACCAAACCCTAAAAATAAATTCACATCCCCAGAGCCTGCGTTTGGTTGAACGGTTGGTTGAAGACGTTAGCCAAATATATAATTTGAATGAAGATTGTTATGGCAACATGTTAATTGCGGTAACCGAAGCTGTAAATAATGCCATTTTTCATGGCAATCAAAATAACCCCGAAAAACTCATTAAAATTGGATTTGAGGTCAATGATGGCCAATTGGTTTTTTCAGTTACAGATGAAGGTCCCGGTTTTGATTTTCAATCCCTTCCCGACCCTACCGATCCGAACAATGTTGACAAATTAAATGGTCGCGGTGTTTTTTTAATGAGCAGTTTATCTGATTCCATTAAATTCGATAATAACGGATCAAAAGTTTCTATCGGCTTTAAATACCACGCTTAAATCCGCATTGGTTGAATGTGTGTTCAAACCCAATGTTATTTCCTGCTAAACGTGAAAAAAAACGAAAAAAACACATTTCATTTTATTATCCATGGCTTTGCATGTATCTTTAAAAATCTTCCGATGAGCGCAAAGCAAAATATTTTGTTAAGTTTTCTGGTTTGTTTCATGCCGGTATTGATGCAATCACAGATTGAAATTACCATGCCTGAAAATACCCCTACAAACAAGGAAGAAAAAGACAATCAAAAATTAGCCTTTTATTATTTTGAACAAAAAGAATACGACAAAGCGAATAGTTTATTAAATGGTTTGCATGATAAAAATCCCGATGCTTGGTATGGCATGTATTTCAAAAGTTTAATTGCCGTTTCAGATTACGCAAAGGCCGAAAAAATTACAAAACAAAAAATCAAGCGTTCAAAAAATGAAGTCAATTGGTACGTGAATTTGGCCAAAGTATATGGATTGCAACATGAAGAAAAGAAACAAAAAGATTGTTATGAAAAGGCATTGAAAGAAATGCCAATGAGTTCGCCTTACATTGAAAATCTTGCCCAAGCCTTTATTGATGAAAAATTGTATGATTATGCCTTGGAGGTTTATGATCGTGTTAAAAAAAACAACAGCAACTATACCTATTATTACAACAAAGCTGAAATTTATAAATTAAAAAACGACTTGCCGGCCATGATCAATGAGTATTTGGATGCCTTGGAATTTAGAGACACCGAATTGCAAACAGTACAAATTAATTTACAAAACTCTTTGGGATATGATGATGAAAATGGCGGCATAAAAAATCCTTTGTTAAAACAAGAACTTCAAAAACGCATTATCAAAAATCCTGAAAAACCCATTTTAATAGAGTTTCTAATTTTCATTCAAAAACAGCAAAAAGACTTTAATGGTGCCTTTATTCAATCAAAAGCTTTAGATAAACGCTTAAAAGAAACCGGTCAAAGAATTTATGAATTGGGGCACACCTGTTATGAAAACAAAGATTATGTAACAGCCCAAAAATGTTTCGATTATTTGTTGGAAAAAGGGCAGGATAGTTTCTTTTACGAGTTAGCCAAAATTGACGGACTGCATGTAAATTTTTTGGCTTTAACCGAAACAACACAAGTCAATACAGCATTGCTTTTGGAATTGGAACAGAAACTATTGACCGCCTATAAAAAATACGAAGAGAGTTCGTACCGCAGTCAGATTTTAAAAGATTTAATTCAATTACAAGCTTACTATTTGAACAAAACCACAGATGCCATTCGCTTGTTGGAAAGTTTTATTCAGATACCCGGTATTGAGGCAATTGTGAGAGCCGAATACAAAATTATGCTGGCCGATATTTATTTAATTAAAGGAGAAATATGGGATGCTTCTTTATTGTATTCACAAGTAGAAAAAGATTTTAAATACGAACCCATAGGACAAGATGCAAAATTTAGAAATGCAAAATTAAGTTTTTATGCCGGCGACTTTGCTTGGGCGAAGGTACAGGCCGATGTTTTAAAAGGAGCCACCTCAAAACTCATTTCGAACGATGCCATTGATTTAAGCTTGGTGATTAGCGATGCCATTGGCATTGATACCAACGCGGCGCCCTTAAAATTATATGCCGCAGCCGATTTGCTTATTTTACAGCACCGATACCAAGAAGCCATTATTAAATTAGACAGTATCAATTTGTTGTTCAGCAACAATACTTTGGTTGACGACATCTATTATAAAAAAGCTGATATATTTATGAAGCAAGCAAAATATTTAGATGCAGAATTGATGTATAAAAATATTTTGGATTATTTTCCAACTGAATTATACGGTGACGATGCTCAATTTAAATTGGCAGAATTGTACGATAAAAGCCTTAACGATAAGGAGAAAGCCAAACAAGCCTACGAACAAGTATTATTAAATTATCCCGGCAGCACCTACGCTGTAGAGGCACGCAAACGATTTAGAGAATTGCGTGGAGATGTGATGCGAAATTAAAGTGCTGAACTATTTGCCAATTATACAACCTGCCCAACTTGTTATTGGAAAAACAATTGATGTTTTGCGATTGGATCTTATACACCCTATTATTAGCGGCAACAAATGGTTTAAACTAAAAAACAATTTACAACGCGCCATAAATGAAGGAAAAAAAAGCATACTCACATTTGGCGGAGCACAATCGAATCATTTGGCAGCAGCAGCAGCAGCCTGTAAAGAAGCCAACATTCAATGCATTGCAATTGTGAGGGGCGAAGATGCAAGCATACAAAGTGAAACCCTATTGGCCGCATCAAAAGCAGGCACCCACGTTTACCCGATAAGCCGCGACTTATACAATCAAAAAAATGAAGCGCATTTTATTGAGACATTGCAAGAAAAATTTGGAGACTTCTATCTGGTACCCGAAGGCGGCAACAATGCGGAAGGTATTTTAGGTTGCATGGACATTTTAGAGGGCATAGACCAATATGATTATGTATTCTGTGCCTGTGGCAGTGGCGCCACCTATGCAGGTTTGGTGGCTTCTGAAAAAACAAACACAAAAATAATTGGCATTTCAGTTTTGAAAGGTGAAAATAAATTGGTGACAGAAGTACAAAATCAATTGGAACTTATGTTCCCCGAAAAACATTTTGAAATTCATGATAACAAGGCTTTGGAAGAAAATCAAATTCACAAGAATTGTATTTTGAATAATTATGCTTTTTCAGGCTTTGCTAAATTCGATCCCTTTTTAATCGATTATAAAAGAGAATTTGAAAGGCAGAATGATTTTGTTTTAGATTACCTCTACACCAATAAATTATTTTATGCGCTTGAAGATATACTGCGCAAAAATAAATTGCCTGAACATGCAAAAATGCTGGTGATCCATACAGGTGGCTTACAAGGCAATGCAGCATTTGAAAAGCGCTACCACTTGCTTTAATTTCAAAACGCTCCCTTAAAATCATTAAAACAGCGCCATTCAAAGGCTAAAAAACATCCATTACACATTTTGTTGACAGCCCTAAAGTATGTATCTTTAAGTCTAATTTTTCTTTAAATGGGATGTAGTAGTGGATGCGGAACAAGTACAAATGGCGTTCCGGCCGGATGTAATAGTAATGGTTCTTGTGGCACCGAAAGCGGATGCAATAAACTTTCGGTATTTGATTGGTTGGGTAACATGAATTTGCCAAATGGGCAAAAACCATTCGATATCGTTGAAATACGTTTTAAAAATTCAAGAAAAGAGTTTTTTAGAAACGTGAATACTTTAAGTTTAAATGTTGGTGATGTAGTGGCGGTTGAAGCCGGCTCAGGACATGATATTGGCACCATTTCACTCACCGGTGAATTGGTGAAACTACAATTGAAAAAACGCAACATCAGTGCCGATAACGAAGAAATAAAAAAAGTTTACCGAAAGGCCAAACAATCTGATATTGATAAATGGCGTGAAGCACAATCGCTTGAAGTTGACAGCATGTACCGCGCCAGAACCATTGCCTTGAAATTGGGATTAGAAATGAAACTCAGTGATGTTGAATACCAAGGCGATAAATCGAAAGCTATTTTTTACTATACCGCCGATGCACGTGTTGACTTTAGAGAATTGATAAAAGTATTGGCTGATGAATTTAAGGTACGTATTGAAATGCGTCAAATAGGTGCCCGTCAAGAAGCCTCACGTTTGGGCGGTATTGGCTCATGCGGTCGCGAATTATGCTGTAGTACCTGGCTCACCGATTTTAGAACAGTGGCCACCAGTGCGGCAAGGTACCAACAGTTATCTTTAAATCCTTTAAAATTAGCCGGACAATGCGGTAAGTTAAAATGCTGTTTAAACTATGAGCTCGACAGTTATTTGGATGCATTAAAGGTATTTCCTGATATGGATGGCAAAAAGCTATTAACCAAAAAAGGTGAAGCGTTTTTGCAAAAGACAGATATTTTTAAAAAAATGATGTGGTTTAGCTACAAACACGAACCAGGGGTTTTTATCCCATTAAGTGTTGAATCGGTTAAAAGCATTATGGAAGACAATGCAAAAGGTGAAGCACCCGGAGAATTAATTCCGTCGATTACCATCGATCAAAAAGTAATTGCAGTTGAACCAAGTTTTGAAAATACGGTAGGCCAAGACAGCTTAACCCGTTTTGATCGTAAAGGCAATAAATCGCGACCAAACAATCAAAACAAAAACAGAAACAATAGAAACAAAGAAGGGCAAGCACAAAAGCCAAAACAGGCCAACCAAAGCAATCAAGCCAAGCCACAACAAAACAAAGTACAAGGCAATAAAGCACCCCAACAAAACAAAGGGCCTAAACCAAACAATCAAAACGCTAAACCACGACCGCAAAACAGAGGAAATCAGAGCAATCATAAAAAACCTAACAACAATGAAACTAAAAGTGATGCAAACTAAAAACCTGAAGTCGCTGTTTTTTTTAGCAATGATGGCGCTTTTTATTTCATGCGGCAAACAAGTTGTGTTTAGTAAGTATTATACCTTTAACGACAATGAATGGCCTGCAAAAGAAAAGGCTGTTTTTGATTTGGAAATTACCGATACCCAAAGTTTGAACAATGTGTCATTAATGGTGCGTCATGCCGATTCATATCCCTACAACAATATTTTTTTATTCGTAAAAACTGTTTATCCCGACGGAAAAACCACCAACGACACCATGGAAGTCATTTTATCCAATCAAAAAGGCGAATGGTTGGGAAGTGGCGCCGGAGACATTTTCGACTTTAAAGTACCAATCAAGAAAAATGTTCGTTTTCCATTGGCTGGAAAATACCATTTTGAATTTGAACAAGGCATGCGTGTTGATCCACTGCCTTTGGTGATGGATTTTGGATTTGAAATTGAAAAGAGTAAATAAACCTTTTCGTTTTTACTTTTTCAACAAAGCATTCCAACCTTGTGCCGTGATTTCGTGTACAGTTCCCGATTTAGATACCATCAATTTTCCTTTTGAAAAATTGGTGATATGACCAATGATTGAAATATCCAATGAATTTTTGATTTTATCATAGTCCTTCATATCAACCGTAAAAAGTAATTCATAATCTTCGCCGCCGCTTAAGGCACAAAGTGTGGGATCCAAATTAAATTCTCGGGCCGTATCGTATGTTAATGGATCGATTGGAATTTTTTCCTCATACAACTCAATACCTACATTAGATTGTGTACAGAGGTGTAATATTTCGGAAGACAAACCATCGCTGATATCGATCATGGCTGTGGGCTTCACTTGTATATTCTTGAGTAAGTCGATAATGTCTTGACGGGCTTCTGGTCGTAATTGACGTTGCAGAATATAATCTTTGCCTTCTAAATCAGGTTGAAGTTTTGGATTTTCTTTGTACACGGCTTTTTCTCGCTCCAATACTTGCAATCCCATGTAAGCGCCACCCAAATCACCGCTAACACACAATAAATTTCCTTCTTTTGCGCCATTGCGGTAAACCAAATCTGATTCGTTTGCAGTGCCCAAAGCAGTGATGCTGATCACCAAGCCGCTATGGCTTGATGTGGTATCGCCACCAACTAAATCGATGTTGTATTTTTTACAGGCCAACAGCATCCCCGCGTACAATTCTTCAGCAGCTTCTAAACTAAAGCGGCTCGAAAGCGCAATCGACACCAATATTTGGCGTGGTTGGGCGTTCATGGCATAAATGTCGCTTAAGTTCACCACCACACTTTTGTAACCCAAATGTTTTAGCGGCATGTAGGTTAAGTCAAAATGAACGCCTTCCACCAACATATCGGTACTGATAACGGTTTTCAGATTGCCGTAATCCAACACCGCGGCATCATCTCCAATGCCTTTTAATGTTGACTCTTGATTTATTTCAACGTATTGGCTAAGGTGTTGAATCAATCCAAATTCGCCTAATTGCGACAGTTCTGTGCGTGTTGAGTTATCAAATTCCATAATGTTTTATTTAGTCGGCTATTTCAATGCTTACGCGTTCAACATTGCCATTGATTGGGGGAACCAGTTTGGTTAATTTAACATGCAATTTTGTTACTTGGGGAAAATCTTTTTTAATATGCTCAAAGATGCGTTGACCAACTTGCTCGATGAGTTTACTGCGAATGGCCATTTCTGTTTTACAAATTTCATAAATGGCACAGTAATCAATGGTTTTAAGCAGGTCGTCGGTTTCAGCAGCCTCTGAAAAATCAGTCAGCATGTTCACATCCACAATATAATTTCCGCCAATAATGGCTTCTTCGTTTAAGCAGCCGTGGTATGCATACAATTTTATTCCTTCAATATTTATTTTATTCATTTTCTATTTTCCAAAATCAAGTCCGTCTTGATTACCTTGATCATTCGAATTATTTCGGTTTTGTTTAACACGTTTAAAAATTGAGGCGTCCATTTTACCAAAAATATAAGTTACGTTAAACCGCACGTAGCGGGTTTCACGGCGACGCGATAAATCCTGAACATAAAATGGTGTATCGTAATGTGTGCCCATTCTGCGAGAATTAAATGCATCACTGAGTGTGGCATTGAGTATCCATTTGGTGCCAATCATTTTATTAATCGACACATCCATCGAATACACAGGAATTGTTGAACCCAAGAGTAAAATTTTAGGTGTTTCGTAATTACCATTTACTTGCAAGGTTAACTGTTTTGGAAACCGATACGATACATTGCCTTTGATGTTACCGGCGTAACCTTTGGCTGTGATTTCGGGTTGCGAAGGATCAGCAAAACCTTTCATGTAAATATAAAATGCATTGAGATTTAGGGTGGCATCTAAGTTTTTAAACCAAGTATATTTAAATGTATGTTCCATGCCGTATCGCCAGCTATTGCGACCGTTTACGGTGGTGTTCACCAAAACAGTTGGGTCGCCCAACGACGGATAAGCCACATCGGTAATGGGTTGTTCTTCGTAACGTACGTAGCCCGAACCTAAATAACTGCCTTTGCTATACGTTTTGTTGTAATTTAATTCACCAATGTTTTTGAATTCAGGTTTTAATTGCGGATTGCCAATTCTATAATTTTGTTTATCGGCAAACATCACAAAAGGCATCATTTGGAAAAAATTTGGCCTTTGAATTTTTCTACTAAAGTTTAATTGCCATTCGCTACCATTGCTCATCTTTTTCGAAAGGTAAACGCCGGGGAATAACGATTTAAAAAGATCTTCGGGATGGGTAGGATAATTGTAAGAGAAACTTTGTTTTTTATCGATGATGGTCCCTTTGTAATAAGAGTGCTCGAACCTTAAACCGGCTTGGTATGAAATATTCCAAATTGTTTTGTCGTTGTAATTCACATATGCTGCATTTACCATGTCGCGAATAAAATAATGGTTGCTCATAATGCTATCAGCCTTGTAAACATCATTGTTTGAACTGGCCCTTGAGGTATTGTTTATGCTCGTAGATTCTTTATAAAATGCCTTTATACCCGCTTCAAACTTTTTTGTTTCGGTGATTGGATTGGTGTAATCCACTTGAAAAACACCTTGAGTGGCATCGGTGCTTCCAACATTTTTTTGGTAGCTGGTTGGTATACTGATTGTATCCGGATTTAAAAATGAATAGGTGGTAAAGAGATAACCGTTATCGGAGCGGTTAAAATTACCGTTTAAATCAGCAGTAATTTCTTTGCCTGCTTTTGGATAGGTTTTTTTGTAAAGCAATTGCAAGTTTTTATTTTGAAATTGTGCGTTTTGATCATTTACACGTTTTCCATGCAATCGTTCAATTTGGTCTTTGTCTTGAATGCTAAACATTTGCACATCGCTGGTTTTAAATTGACCGCCCATTAACATGGTGTTTAACGAAATGCTGTTGCGGTTGTTGATCATGTATTCAACGCCAACTTTGCCGAAATTAAAAATGTTTCTTTGCCAACTGGTATTGTCTTGGTTAAAATAGCCGCTGGCATTTTTAAGACTATCGAGTTGTTTGCGTCGTGTGTAACCCAATGTTTTGTTGATGGCTTGATTGTAATTGTACATGCCTGTAAAATTCCATCTGCCTTCTTTTAAGTTTAGGTTCACCATTCCGCCATAACGATCGCCTGTGCCGGCATAGGTCATAAACATACCGTTGTAACCGGGTTTTAAATTTTTCTTCAAAATAATATTGAGTATTCCACCTGTAGCGCTTGCATCGTATTTCACTGAAGGGTTGGTAATTATTTCAACCCGATCAATTTGATCGGCAGGAATTTGTTGCAATGTTAGGTTTGATGGTCGTCCATCCACAAAAATGGTTGGACTTTGGTTTCGCAACTGGGCATTGCCATCGGCATCAACAGTAACGCCCGGCACATTTTTCATCACATCCACTGCCGTACCACCGCGCACTGAAATATCTTTGTCGACATTGTAGGTTCGTTTATCAATCGACATCACCACTGCATTTTTTTCTGTGGTAACTTCTACTTCATTCAACACCTTTGCATCCAATTCAAGCGGTAAATCCCCTAAATCTTGCTCCAATTTATTTGGCATTTGAATGTAAATTTTCATCTCATATCGCTTGTATCCAATTTGCGACACCCGAAAGCGGAAGCCGCCCATGGAAGGTAAATTCTCGACATTAAATTCACCATTTTCGCCTGTTAATCCGCCACCCAATAAACTGTCTTTATTATACCAAAGTACCATCACGGTGGCATATGGCACCGGTTTTTTGGTTTTGGCATCAATAATTTTACCGTAAACGCGACCCTTGATATCTTTCATTACCTTCATCATGTCTTTTCCTCCCCCACCCGGAAACTGCGCTTGGAGTTTGAATGAGCATAGAAAGAGACAAAAAAGAGCAATACGAAACATGTTCAATTTAATTTTGGGGCGAAATATAGATAATCGTTTCATCAAAAGGTTTAAAACCAATGCAAAAATATACTAAAGTAGCTTATTTCCTTTGAATTTATTATCAATGGCCCAAAGTAGATATGAGAGGTCGACAAGCTTAGGGGGCTAAAATATTTGAATTTGGGTATTTCTAGTATATTTGTGGATGCTAAGTGGTAAACTTATTATCTTTTCTGCCCCTTCGGGTTCGGGTAAAACCACCTTGGTGCGTCATATTTTAAAAACTTTTCCCGATCAAATAGAATTTTCGATTTCAGCCACCAGCAGACCTAAACGCGGCGTTGAGGTGAATGGCAAGGACTATTATTACTTAAGTGTAGATGAGTTTAAGCAAAAAGTGGCCAACAACGAGTTTTTAGAATGGGAAGAAGTGTATGCAGGCACCCATTATGGTACCTTAAAAGCAGAAGTGGAGCGCGTTTGGGCCAAAAACAAGGCCGTGATATTTGACATTGATGTGGAGGGTGGTTTGAATTTAAAAAACCAATTTGGTGAAAAAGCCCTTGCCGTTTTTGTTATGCCACCCAGCATTAAAATTTTGGAAGAACGTTTGCATTCGCGTAGCACAGATAGTAAAGAAAGCATCGCACGCCGTATTGCCAAAGCTGAAAAAGAATTGAAAACCGCCGAGTTATTCGATGTGTTTATTTTAAATGAAAATCTTGAAGAGGCCTGTGCCAAAGCCGAAGAAATTGTTCAAGATTTTATGAATGTTGTGTAAGTGTTGAGGCTAAGGTTGAGGAAAAGTTGAAGCTAAGTGAGCTTACATTCTTCCCCATCACCTTATCATTCAATCAAAAAAATTCGCGGCTTATTTTGTTTCGCCTTCTCTTAATTTAGCCAACTCTTCGTTTACAATTTTACGCTTGGCTGTTAAGTCTGCAATTTTTGCTTTTTCCGCTTCAATCTTCTCTTCAATTTCTTTCATAAATGCATTGCTGCTGCCTTTGGCAGTTTTAAAGAAACCCAAGTTATTGTCGTAGGTGCGCATGCGACCGTTGATTTCTTCAATTTGCTTGCGGAGAAAATCAGATTCTTTGCGCAATTGGTCATGGTTGTTTTCCGACGACACCATGCGATCAACTTTGCTCTTGAATTGCATCACGGCTTTTTCCTTTTTGTCGAGGTGCAATTGATCGTAGAAGCCATCCAACAAATTATAAAAGGCATCGTTTAAACGCTTTTTGTCTTTCATCGGCACATGTCCTGCTTCGTTCCATTCGTGGTTGATTTGCTTCAATGCTTCGCGGTTGGCATTGTTGTCTTCACCCAATTTAAATTCTTGCAGTTTTACAAGAATACCTTCCTTCAGTTGCAAATTGCCTTCATAGGCTTGTTCAAGACTTTCTTGCTGTTTTTTCTTGGCTTCAAAAAATGTATTGCAAGCTTTTCTGAATTTTTGAAACAAGCGAGGTTCTTCTTTATCACCATTGCTTGGATATTTTTTCCATTCGTCTTGCAAACGGATTAAATCCAAACCTGTTTTTTGCCAGTCAGTGCTGTCTTTCAAGGCCTCAGCTTTAGCAATCAACTCATTTTTTATTTTGCGGTTAGCGGCAAACTTTTCATTTAAGCCTGCAAAAAATTCTCTTTTCTTCTCAAAAAAATCATCACAAATCGCTCTGAACTCGGCCCAAATTTTTTCATTGTCCTTTTCAGTAGTTCTACCAATTTGTTTCCATGCATTTTGTAATTCAATCAACTTCTCGGTGCTTTCGTTCCACTTGGCTGCTTTACCGGCTTGTGCCATCGATTGAATTAATTCTTTGGCTTTTTCAATTAACACCAACTTGCTTTGAAGATTTTGTTCCTTTTGATCTTCAATGCCCGTATAATGTAATTTTATTTTGGCATAGGTTTCATCTAAAACCGTTTTAAAATCGTGTTTTAAAGCTTCCCATTTGGTGTTTGGCACCGGACCAATTTCTTCCCACTCGTTGCGATAAACTTTGATTAAACGCTCGGCTTCTTTAATGTTATCAAGACTTTGAATCGCCCTTAATTTTTCAATTAATTCAGTTTTGTGTTCAAAGTTCTTTTTTAAATCGTGGTCCTGTAAATCGCGGTAAATTTTGATGTTGTAGTACATGTCTTCTACCGCGCGGCTGTATTCAGATTGAATGTCTTTGTATTTGTGTGAAGAAACTTGCCCGGCTTCTTTCCATTGTGTTTGCAATTCTTGCAACATTCTTAAAGCCGCGCCAACGTGATCGCTCACGTGGGTAAGGTCTTTTATTTTGTCAATAATTTCTTGGCGGATGATTAAATTTTTGGCCTGTTCGGCTGCAATTTTAGCATCGTTTTGTTTCTTTAATTGATTGTATTTTTCAATCAATTTTTCAAATTCATGGTCATCGGCTTGTTTTGGATAGTCGAATTCCTTTACGTGGCCACCTTCGTCAATAAAGCTTTGACGGGCTTTTTCGAATTCGGAAGTCCACAATTTTTGATACTCTTTTTGCAGAGCGCGCACTTCAGAAGCCACTTCACCTGTGTCTTTCAACAACAGTTCTTCAAGTTTTGCAATTAGTTCTTTTTTCATTTCAAGTTCTTTAGTTACTATGTTTGCTTGGCGGTTAATTTTATAAAGTTATAGAAAATGCCCCAAATTTTTATTGTAAAGCCCAAAAATAAAACAATTCAAACGTTAAGCAAATGATTAATTTTATTGCTTTTTTATTAAAAACACAGTAATTTGTAAAATAAGCGCCATGCTTGAAGAGAAATACCTCGAACTGCTTCAGTTTAATAAGATCCGTGACTTGCTGAAAAAAAATTGTTTTAGCAACGAAGCAAAAGCCATGGTGGATGAGATGCGCGCTTCTTCAGAACCCGAAGATATTTGGCCCTTATTAAATCAATGCCGCGAAATACTTGATGTTTTAAATGGCCAAGGATTTTTTCCTTCGGTTGAATACAACAGCGTTTACGACAGCTTAAATTACTTGTTGATCGACGGCAATGCCCTGCCTGCAGCGCAATTATTAGGCTTAACCAAAACCGTTGAAGGTTGCAATACCTTGATTCGTTATATCAAAAACAACAAAGCAGGCTTGCCATTTTTGCACGATATGGCCAAGGAATTAGAGCTAAACACCTTTGTGAATGAAGCCATCACCAAAGTAATCAACGAAGAAACTGAAGTAAAAAGCAATGCCAGCGCCGAATTAAATCAAATTCGTAAAAAAATAATTGAAAAACGAAGAGAAAGCGACAAGCGTTTTTACAGCCTGGTGTCGGAACTAAAAAAATTGGACATCCTACGCGAAAACGAAGAAAGTTTTTTCAACGGCCGCAGAACTTTGGCGGTAATGGCCGAATTTAAATCGCAGGTAAACGGCTTGGTGCACGGCAAGAGTGAAAGCGGAAGAACCATTTTTATTGAGCCCTTTGTGAGTTTGGGCATTAACAATGAAGTGGCCGAATTAGAAATTGATGAAAATCGTGAAGTAAATCGCATTTTACGCGCGCTATGTGCCGAGATAAAACCATATGCCCAAGCCTTAAAAAAATCGCATCAATTTTTAAATTTAGTTGATTTTATAAAAGCCAAAGCCCAATTGGCAAAAGAAATGGATGCTTGTTTACCAAGCCTTACAAACGATTACGCCTTACATGTTATTGATGGATATCACCCCTTGCTTTTTTTGCAAAATAAAAAAACAGGCAAAAAAACCATCCCGCTAAATGCAAAACTAAACGATGATCAGCGCGTGATTGTCATTAGCGGCCCGAATGCAGGGGGTAAAACCGTGGCGCTTAAAACCATTGGATTATTGCAATTGATGCTACAAAGCGGATTGTTGATTCCGGTGAATGCCAACAGCAGCTTTTCATTTTTCGAACAAATACTCATTGATATTGGCGATACGCAAAGCATCGAAAATGAGCTAAGTACTTATAGCGCCAAGTTAAAATCGATGACACAAATTTTAAATGAGGCCAATGCAGCCTGTTTAATTTTGATGGATGAATTTGGCAGCGGCACCGATCCCGACCTTGGCAGCGCCATTGCTGAAGCCGTTTTGGAGAGCATTGTGAATTCAAAAGCAAAGGCCATCATCACCACACATTTTGGAAAAGTAAAATTATTGGCCGATAAATTAAAGGGTTGCGTAAACGCAAGTATGCTGTTCGATGTTGAAAAACTCGAACCATATTACAAACTCATTATTGGCGAACCGGGCAGCAGCTTCACCTTTGAAGTGGCCGAGCGCATTGGTTTTCCGCTGCATTTGATTAAACAAGCAAAAGAAAAAATAAACAAGGACGAACTTCGCTTAAGTAAATTGTTATCAGAATTGCAAGAACAAAAACTTAAATTGGAGTGGCAAGAACAAAAAATGGAACATGAATCCTTTGTGATGAAAATGGCCAAAGAAAAATACCACACGCTGTTTAATACCTGGGAAGAAAAAATGCAGAAGGAACGTGAAAAGAAAATTGAACTCAGTCACTTGGCCGAATATGGTCAAAAGTACCTGCGTTTGATGGAAGATTGGAATGCCAAAAAAGATCGCAAACTGGTGATTCAACGCTTTATTGACGGCGTGACCGCTGAAACAAAAAAACAGGAACAGCTAAAAAAACAAAATTTAAAAAACAATTTCGCTGCCAAAAAAATTGAAAGAATAAAACCACAATTAAAAGTAGGCTCAAAAGTACGTGTGCTGAACGGCCAAGAAATTGGCATTGTTGAAAGCATTAAAGATGAAAAAGTTCAAATTCAAATGGGCTTGATGAAACTCACCGTGGGCATGGAAAACTTGGTGTTGGCAGACTAAAATTGATTTAACACCAAGCTGCTGTTTGATTCAAAAACACTACTGTCAGGGATAATTTAAATTAAATTTTTAAGAACAAGACTAGATTTTCCACATGGCGCTTACGAATCTTTAAGATAATAAGCAAGGCCACAATTGGCTTTGAGCTATTACTGTAATTTTCTGAAGCCCTAACAGGCTTTCGAGATTTGGTGGTCAGGAGTGGTTTTCAAGAAATTTCATCCTGAGTTTATCTTGGTATTGCTTCTTTTGTGTAAAGACAAAAGAAGGTAGAAATTATCCTAATCTTTCTTTTCTTTCTTGTTAAAGAAAAGAAACAAAAGAAAACAAGGCACGGCGAACGCTTCCCGCTCTTGTTTTTTGTTGAAAGACTAGCAAAGTAACCAAAGCTGCATTCAATCACACTGTCTCTCGCACACAGCAGCTTTGAAACCGCAGCTTGCGCAAAGCCTTCGCGTTGCGGCCTTTGCTGTCTTTCTACTAAAAATCAATTCACCCGCTTAGGCATCGCGCCGCGCCAAGCCCACCGCACGGGGAATCGAGATGCTTGAAACTTTTTGTATTTGAGAACTGGGTGTAGGTGACGTTTAAAAAATAAATTCAAAGGCAATGTCAATTTTAAAGTTATGGAAAATCCAAGTGCGCAGGCCAGGGCAAGCGCGGCGAAACTCTGCGTGATTTGAATTTTTTATATCAACTATTCTCTGGCCAATTAATTTAAGGTACTTATTGAACGCACCAATGCTAAAAGAATAGAAATTAGAGTGCGCTGGCCTGCCAAAAATAGGAGCCGAGTCGGGGTGAATTGAGAAATCAAGATTTTAGTGCAAATTAGCCTTGTGCGCAAGCGCGCGTAAAAATCGTAGATTTCCAAGAGGCGCGTTAGCAATATTTTTGGCTTGTCTTTTTGCTTACTTTTTTGACTAAGAAAAAAGTAAGAAGAAATAATTTTTTGCTAAACAAATTAAAAAAGCAAAGAAAATCGCATTGCCTTGAATTTTTGGCCACCGCTCAACCCCGCTCAAATGTGCCAATGCACATTTGTCATTATCAAGAAAAAAGAAAGTAAGAAATTAATTGACGATGCGGCTGAAAATGCTAACCGATTTCAATTAAAAGGTTTACTGTGCACCTTTTATAAAATCAAGACCACTCGCTGTTTAGCAACCTGAAACCCTTTCAAATTGAATGACACAACTGTAAGGCAAGATTTATTTCGGATAGCAATGAGTCAAAAACGGCGAAAAAGCCAAGCACTTCATTAATTCGGAATATTACAAATACTGTTGTAGGCGCAGTACAAACAAATATCCTTGTCATCACATTGTTCAAAGGCATTGTTTTTATCAAAAATTTTTGCAATAAAAACCGACAAAGCATTTTCAAATTCTAACAAAAAAGAAGCATTAAAAAGCAAAGGCATTTTATCGTTTTTAATGAACTTGGGTTCATTTTCAAATACTTTTAAAGGCACAATACAAGGCTGCAGCATTTCGGCAGGACAAAAATTATTTTTATGGAGCAACCAGGCATAAATGAATAATTGCAATTGTTTATTGTAGTTCACATCAGTAAACAAATCATCAAAACTTGTGAATTGAAATTTGTCGCCGGCCTTTACCGAATTTTTATAGTCAATAATTCGGTACTGCTCCCCCACCTTGTCAATTCTGTCCATTTTACCATTGATATAAACAGTTTGCTTTTGCCCCTTGATCTGCACTTCAATGGCTGCCACAAATTCCTTTTCAAGATCAACAATCTGCAAATGTTGTTTCGAAGCCTCCAAAGATGCAATCAAAGCCATATCGTTTTGCAACACTTTTTTGCAATACACTTTAATCACTTCCTCCTGCAAAATATTTTTCCCGAGTGGTTCCTTGTCATCAAAAAAGGCCATGTAGGCAGTGCGCACAAAGGTGTTCACTTGTTTTAATTTGTTTTGCAAAACACCTTTCTCAACTTGTAATTGAATTTGGTCGGCATAAATTAATTCCAAGGCTTTGTGAAGAATAGAGCCAAAAGTGTTTGCCTCGGCGACCTCCTCTACCGTTTCGGTTTCTTTTAAATTTGCCGCGTATCGAAAATAAAATTTTAAACTGCATTCTTTAAAAACAGTGAGTGATGAAGGCGATAACGACGCGTACATTTCACTGCTCAAAGCCTTATCGTAAATGGCTTTTAAGTTTTCTTCATTTTTTTGAATGCTAATTTTTTGATAAGCTTCGCTGAGTTTGTTTGCATCAACCACAGTGCGCTCTTCAATTTTTATCAATGGATTGTAGGCTTTTAATTCGAGTTGCAACTGGGTCACAAAACGACTTTTCTCACCCTTGCCCATCGAATCGGTTTCACTGTCGTATGTTACCAACAAGGTTTTTGCCCTTTGAATCAAGCGGTAAAAGTGATAGGCGTAAATGGCATCTTTTTCTGAATACAAGGGCAAGGCAAAGGCACGTTTTAAATCATTCGGAATAAATGAACCTGCCGTTTTACCAGCCGGCAACACCCCTTCATTTACATTCACCAAAATTAAATGATCAAAATCAAGGGTACGGGTTTCTAAAACACCCATTACTTGCAAACCTTGCAATGGCTCACCAACAAAGGGCGAAGTTAAATGCCCAATGATTTGTGTGAACAATTGTTTAAAGGCCGGCCAGGTTGAAAAATAGCTGTATTGTTTGAGTAATTCAATCAAGCGGTTAAAGTTAAGCGACAACACATGCAGATACTCCAATTCCAAAGCCAATTGCGCGTTTTGTGCTTGGGCCACAAAATAGCCGGTAAGTACTTCTATCATGTTTTGCACGCCAACCGAAAAAGCAAGCGTTGAGTCGTAAGCCCAAAGCAGGTTCTGATAAATCGGTAAATCATCCCCAAAAATTTCCTGCAAATGTTTTGCAGTAATAAATGCCAAATTGCGTTGATTAATTTGTTTAATCATCAAATTCCAATTCGGTTTGGCCCCATGCGCTTGAGCAATGGATTTAAAAATGGGATGCCGCATCAAGGCCAACAAATCTTTGTGATAAATAACTTTTTCGCGGCGATTTAGTTTGGCGAAATTTACTTGCAACTGAATGAGTTGATCAATGAGTTCGTAACACGAGGTAAACTGAATCGGATACTCCATGGTGATGTTGACATGCTCAATTGTTTCAGGCAATTGCTTCAAAACCGGCCAAAGCATTTTTTCGTTGGCCAAAACAATGGCAATTTTATCGGCCAGCACACCCTGTTGCAACAATGCATTCAAGCTTTGTTTCACCACTTGGGCTTGACCCATTTGTTTAGGCACCGATAATATCTGTATGTCTTTTTCTGCTTTAAAATTTTCTTCAATAAAGTATTGTTGCTTGGCAGGAAACAAAGCAAAGTCTTGCCGTAAAAAATCACCGGCCTCTTGGTTCTTGTTGTTGAGATAATAATCGTCTGCATCCCACAACAACTCGGCCTTTTGTTTGTTTTTAAGTGTTTGAATAATTTTTATTTCAGCCGCATTCAAGGCATTAAAACCACAAAAAAGCAAACAAGAAAATTGATTCGGATAATCTGATACTTCAACATGTTTTACCGCCTGTCGATACGCCAAACCTTGATAGGCCTGTTGTTTCGATAACAAGCGGCGGGTGTAATGTTGGTAAATCGGACCCAAACTATTCATAAAGTGCAAATACTTGCTTTGGTATTCGCTTAAATTTTCTTCACCCAAACTCCAATTTTCAATTTCCTTAATGTGTTTTAAGTTGTCGTAAATCTGACTTGGATCGGCCAAAAAACGGTCAATCTCATTAAAATCTTGCAAAATAATTTGTCCCCATTTTGCAAAACTTTCAAAAGGCTCAGCATCTGCACCGTAGCAAACACGGTAACTTTCGTAAAGCAAACACACCAAATCAATTTCCTCTAAAATTTGTAATTCACTGAGTTGGTTAATTAAGTCTTCAATGCTAATGATGGTGGGCAACCAAATGCTTTTACCGAAACTTTGGGCCAGGTGTTTTTTTAAAAATAATGCCCCACGTTTATTTGGCAGTACAATACATAACTTATCTACCGTATCTTTGTGATGCTCGTAAACATAATCAGCAACCGATTTTAAAAACGCCTTGGCCATGAAGTCCGAAGATATAAACTTTCCCCTGTACCGTATGTATAAAAATAACAAGAGCTATTTTAAAATTTTGGATGAACGAAATTTTGAAGAACTACAAATGCTTGGTACTAAGGTGGTGTTGCATAAAATTCGGGCCATTTCGTTTCCGGAGATTAATTTTATACACGATTTGATTTTTAATTATCAGGCGATGGCGGATGATATTGATGCTAAAGACTTTGAAGAGCTAAAACAAAAGGTTTAATTTTTTTTGGGCGCATCCCATGATTGAAAAAACCTAAAAATCTTTGGAAGTTTTTTCAATCATGGGTCGGGCTCTCGCGGCTCGCTCTTTATCGCGGGAAAAAAGAACCCCGCGATAAAGGAGATCAAACAAACCGCTCCATCCCTTGCGCAGCAATTCGTTTCCGGAGATTAATTTTATACACGATTTGATTTTTAATTATCAGGCGATGGCGGATGACATTGATGTGACGGTCTTTGAGGAAGTGAAGGCCAAAGTTTAGTGATTATATTTTTTGGGCGCATCCCATGATTGAAAAAACCTAAAAATCTCTGGAAGTTTTTTCAATCATGGGTCGGGCTCTCGCGGCTCGCTCTTTATCGCGGGAAAAAAGAACCCCGCGATAAAGGAGCTCAAACAAACCGCTCCATCCCTTGCGCAGCAATTCGTTTCCGGAGATTAATTTTATACACGATTTGATTTTTAATTATCAGGCGATGGCGGATGATATTGACGTGACGGTCTTTAAGGAAGTGAAGGCCAAAGTTTAGTGATTATATTTTTTGGGCGCCTGTCAATTGGCTGTTGTAAATTCAAAAAAGCCAATTGCCACCGGGCCTTCTCTTCAGCCACGCTTGCCAAATGCTGATTTTGTAGGTTTGCAGGGGCTTCCTCCGGTCGCCGCTTCAACCAACAAAATCATAGCATTTGTCTGCGTGTGGGCTTTCGTTCAGTCCCTGTCGCAAACTTTCATTTCTGGCGATTAATTTTATTCGGGAGAACAGCGTTTAATTTTAAATAATTGCAAGTGTTATAAAATAGGAAACTATTTGGGGTTAGAATCGCAATTTTTAACTCAATATATAGTGCTTTAATAATTCTAATTAGCCTGATTGATTGATAGAAAGGCGTTCAAAACCCTCAAATTTTTGTATCTTTGTTATAGTGGAGAAAATCTTGAAAATAACAAGTTTAAAGGCGAAAGAATCAACTTTTAATTATTGGCTGACGAGGAGCGATATGGATAGACTTTCCGCTATTGAAATATTAAGACAACACTATTTTAGTTTAAATAATAATGTTCAGCCAAGACTTCAAAGAATTTGTCATATTGTTACAAAAACACAAGGTTGAATACCTAATCGTTGGAGGTTATGCTGTTGGTGTTCATGGACACCCAAGATTTACTGGCGACTTAGATATTTGGTTAAGACGCAACCTCGTTGGACATGGAATTTAGATGATTTAGAAAATCTAAAGGCCGAGTGAATCGCAAAATCTTATTAAATTTACCATCTCAAATTCAACAACAATGGCCCGATTACGTATTAAAGATATTTTAAAAACACCTGCAGCCGAACAAAGCATTACCGTTAAAGGCTGGGTGCGTACCTTCAGAAATAATTCATTCATCGCCCTCAACGATGGCTCTACCAATAACAATTTACAAGTGGTGGTTGACTTTAATACCACCGATGAATCCATTTTAAAACGCATCACTACCGGCGCGGCAATTAGTGCTACTGGTATTTTAGTGCCATCCTTAGGCAAAGGACAAACCGTTGAATTAAAAGCCACACAGGTTGAAATCCTTGGCGACAGCGATGCCGAAAAATATCCTCTGCAACCAAAAAAACACAGCTTAGAATTTTTACGCGAAATCGCCCACTTGCGTTTTCGTACCAATACTTTTGGCGCCGTGTTCCGCGTGCGCAACACCTTGGCTTTCGCCATCCATCAGTTTTTTAATGAAAAAGGTTTTGTGTATATCCACACCCCCATCATCACCTCAAGCGATGCCGAAGGGGCCGGCGAAATGTTTCGCGTCACCAATTTTGATATCGCTAATCCGCCAAAAGATGAAAACGGAAACGTTGATTACAAACAAGATTTTTTTGGCAAATCAACCAACCTAACGGTTTCCGGACAGTTGGAAGGTGAACTAGCCGCCATGGCCTTTAGCGATATTTATACATTCGGACCAACCTTTAGGGCCGAAAACAGCAACACCGCCAGACATTTGGCCGAGTTTTGGATGATTGAACCCGAAATGGCTTTTTGCAATTTAAAAGACAACATGGATTTGGCCGAAGAAATGTTGCAATATGTGATTAAAACAGCATTAGAGAAAAACCGCGAAGACATTGAATTTTTAAGCGCCCGTTTAGAGGAAGAAGAAAAACAAAAACCCCAAAACGAACGCAGCGAAATGAACTTGCTGAACAAATTACAATTTTGTTTAGACAACCAATTTGAGCGCATTACCTATACACAAGCCATCGACATTTTGCGTGAAAGCAATCACAACAAGAAAAAGAAATTTCAGTACCTCGTTGATAAATGGGGCGTTGATTTGCAAAGCGAGCACGAAAGGTATTTGGTTGAAAAACATTTTAAAAAACCGGTGATCTTAACCGATTACCCGAAAG
Organism: Sphingobacteriaceae bacterium; assembly: GCA_947453445.1. GTDB lineage: Bacteria > Bacteroidota > Bacteroidia > B-17B0 > Aurantibacillaceae > Aurantibacillus. The sequence continues at coordinate 33,639 of CANGGP010000002.1, read as the reverse complement.
AAATTAAATCCTTTTACATGCGTCAAAACGAAGACGGTAAAACCGTTGCCGCCATGGATATTTTATTTCCGGGCATTGGCGAAATTGTTGGCGGCTCACAACGCGAAGAACGTTTAGATAAATTGGAAGCACGCATGACAGAAATCGGCATTCCACACCACGAATTAGATTGGTACCTCGATACCCGCCGCTTTGGGGCCTGCGAACATGCTGGCTTTGGCTTAGGCTTCGAACGATTGATCATGTTTGTAACCGGCATGGGCAATGTACGCGATGTAATTCCTTTTCCAAGAACGCCGAATAATTGTGAGTTTTAATTCATAAAAAAGTGTGTTATACTCATCGCTTCGTTTCACTTGTGTCGTTGCAGTAAGCAAATGTAAATTTCTTAATCGCTGCATTTTTAAAGTTGCGCAAAACCATATTTTCACACCAACTTCACAATTTGCTTAAAGACACTCCTGAAGATATTAAACAAACAGGGATTTAATATTATAGCAATAATTTCGTAAATTAGATTGTCAGAATTTAATCCATTGGCATGAAAATCAAAATCGCGTACAAGAATGGTTCAAATCTATTTGTACTTCTAATTGCTTCAGCCTTAATTTTATTTGCCGTCAATTGTAAACCGAAAAAAGATACACGTCCTTTTGGTCCCCAATACGAAGAAGATCCGGGACCGGAGAGGGGAACTGTTGCTGAGCGGCTTAATGGCATTTGGAAAATTGAAGATTACTTGTTGAACGATGTTTCTATTATCAACCAATCATCTGTAGCCACATCAGGAAGTATTAGTATTAAAGATGTTCATTGGGATTATATAATGCCTACGAAGGATAATGATTGGCATGAATCTTACCTAGTCTATCCATGGAAATGGTATGCTTTGATTTCAAAAGACACGATAACCTTCGATGGATATGATTCAACGTTTTGCTTTTGGTTTACTGATCCATTAATTAAATCGAATCAAATTTTGGATAGAAAATGGCAAATTACCAAGTTATATCAAGGCTCACTTCATGTTAAACTTAGTACGCAAAGGGGAATTTTTAAAATATTCTGGAAAAAATAATTCTAATATTTATATTAATAAACCATTTAAACTAACTTTCCCAAAAACACCGAATAATTGTGAGTTTTAATTCACAAAAAAGCTTGGCATACAAATCGCTACTTTTCACTTGTGTCGTTGTAGTACCCATATGTAAATTTCCGCATCGCTGCATTTTTAATGTTGCGCAAAACCATATTTTCACGCCAACTTCACAATTTGCTTAAATACACTCCTGAAGATATTAAACAAGCAGGGATTTAATATTATAGCAATAATTTCGTAAATTAGATTGTCAGAATTTAATCCATTGGCATGAAAATCAAAATCGCGTACAAGAAAGGTTCAAATCTATTTGTACTTCTAATTGCTTCAGCCTTCATTTTATTTGCCGTCAATTGTAAACCAAAAAAAGACACACGTCCTTTTGGCCCGCAATACGAAGAAGACCCTGGGCCGGAGCGGGGGACAACTGCTGAAAGGCTAGAAGGAAAGTGGCACATAGAAGATTATTTAAAGGATGGTGTTTCTGTGTACAATCAAATGAATGCAACCGCGAACAGCAGTATTACTTTAGATAATGTGTATTTTATTTACACAATGGCCAATAAAAATAATGGTTGGAATGAATCCCGAGAAATTTATCCTTGGCCTTGGTATTTTGATTTAAACAATCAGTCATTTATCCCATGGGGCTATGATTCGATTTTCTGTTTCTGGCTAAATAATCCATCCTCTAAAACAAAATATAATAAAACAGCCACTTGGCAAATTACTAAGCTATATAAAAATTCATTTTACACTAAACTTATAATTGATAGTGTTACATATAAAATTTTATGGAAAAGATAATAATATTTATTTATGAATAACGTTGTTAAAATATCCATTTGATTCTTGTTTAAAGCTCTATGCACATTCTCTCAATCCAATACTGACAAAGGCGTTCACCTCAAGTATTGGTATAATTAAAGCCATTTAAATAATGATTTTATTAAAGTAGGGCTTGGCTTTGATGAGAGTATTTCATCTAATTCGCGCGACATCATTCCTTTTCCAAAAACCCCGAATAATTGTGAATTTTAATTTTTTAAATTACGCGCTTCTGTTCACCAAAAAAATCTTGTGCGCCAATTTTTTTTGATTCAATAGCTCGTGCATGCGCTCAGGATGGGTATCGGTAATAAACACCTGTCCGAAATCTTCTGAACTCACCATTTCCAATAATTTGGTGAAACGCTCCTCATCCAACTTGTCATACACATCATCCAATAACAAAAGTGGTTTGGTGTTTTTATGTTGTTTGATTAACTCAAACTGTGCCAATTTTAATGCCAATAAATACGATTTTTGTTGACCTTGTGAGGCATATTTTTTTAAATCGTAGCCGTTAATTTTAAATTCCAAATCATCCTTATGTGGACCAACCGTTGTATGGTGAACCGCTCTATCCCTTGCTAAGGATGTCATGAGCGCTGTTTTGAAATCTCTCTCATCCAAACTGTTTTCGTAATGCAAACTTACTTCCTCATGTAAATTCGAAATAAAGCGGTAGTGTTTATTAAAAATGGGCGTAAATTCTTTTAAAAATTCCAAACGTGTTTGCAAAATTACTCGTCCGGCATTACAAAGCTGCTCGTCAATAATATCCAGTGTTTCGGCATCAAAGTAATGGTTTTCGTGAAACATCTTTAACAAGGCATTGCGTTGTTTAAGCACCTGGTTATAGGCAATGAGTTTTTCAAGGTAAGGGGCATTGTATTGGGCAATGATGCCATCTAAAAACTTACGCCTCACTTCCGAAATGCCATTGATCAATTCTGCATCGCTGGGCGAAATCATCACCAATGGAAACTGCCCAATGTGTTCACTTAAACGGCTGTATTCTTTTTTGTTTTTTTTGAATACCTTTTTTTGGTTTCGTTTAATGCCACAATACACTTCACTTTCTTCTTCAAACTTTTCGAAGTTACCTTTGATTACGAAAAAATCTTGATGGTGTTTGATGTTTTGCAAATCACCGGCATTAAAAAAGCTTTTGCAAAAGGATAAATAATAAATGGCATCCAATAAATTGGTTTTGCCCATGCCATTGTTCCCTACAAAACAATTGATCTTTTCAGAAAATTGGGCCTCAAATTCAGCGTGATTTTTGAAGTTTATCAGGGATATTTGCTTAAGAAACATGTATTTTGACAAAAATACGCTTATTTTTAGGCTTCAGGTCCTTAAAAATTCCGTTTTGTACTAAAAAATACTATCTTCGCCCTCTAATTTTAAAATTTCAAATGGCTGATTTAAAAGACGAAACTTCAGTTGACAACACTGAGAATGTTGCTTCAGAAACGGTAGAACAACCGCGCAAGTCGATTGACCCAAATTTAGACGGGCTTCAACTTTTTTATGAAAACAATAAGAAATTGGTTCAATACGTTGGTGGTGGACTTATCGTGATAATCGGTATTTTTTGTTTTTTCAAATTTTACTACTTGCCTGAGCAAGAAACCGAAGCATCGAACGAGATTTTTTGGGCAGAAGAATTTTTTGCCAAAGACAGCTTTAACTTGGCTTTAAAAGGCGGTAACATGGTATTTAGTTCAGAAGGACAAAAACCAATGAAAGGCTTTGAACAAATTGCTGAAGAATATGGCATGACCAAAACCGGCAACTTGGCCAACTATTACGCAGGTATCTGTTATTTAAGAACCGGAAAATTTGAGCAAGCCATTGAGTGTTTGGGTAAATTCAATGGAAAAGATGAAATCATCTCTTCTATCGCCATTGGCGCCATTGGTGATGCACACATGGAATTAAACCACTCGGCCGATGCCATTAAATATTACTTAAAGGCAGCCGAAAACAGCAACAATACATTTACCACACCTTTGTATTTAAAGAAAGCAGGCTTGGCTTATGAATTAAGCGGCAATTTTGCTGAAGCTTTAAAAGTTTACGAACGCATTCAAAAGGAACACCAAAAATCGCAAGAAGCTGTTGAAATGGACAAAGCGATTGCAAGGGTAAAAGCCTTAGGGAATTTATAATCAAACATTAAATCATTAAAGTCTGCCTCCAAAAAGCAGACTTTTTTTTTGTCAATTATCATGAGCAGTGTAAATAAAAATTTATCAGTTAGCGAGGGAAGCGAAGTGGCTTCAGCAAAAGCCTTCAAATTTGGCATCGTGTATTCGGAGTGGAATTTTGAAATTACCAATGCTTTAAAAGAAGGTGCTGTTAAAACCCTTTTACAATATGGAGCCCAAAAAGAAAACATCCATATACAATCGGTACCCGGTAGTTTTGAATTGACTTTAGGTGCGCAATACATGGCTGAATTAAGTGATGTAGATGCCATTATTTGTTTGGGTTGCGTGATACAAGGTGAAACGCGTCATTTTGATTTTATTTGCGATGCGGTAGCCAAAGGCATCACCGACCTCAACATAAAATACAACAAACCTTTTATTTTCGGTGTATTAACGCCAAACAACCAACAACAAGCCATTGACCGCGCCGGTGGAAAACACGGCAACAAGGGCGATGAAGCCGCCATTACCGCCATTAAAATGTTGCACTTACGCAACAGTTTTAATCACTAAGAATTTTTTTGGCTTATAAGTTTTGGTTCAGCAATGAGCCAAATAAATCTTTGAAACTCACACCCGAAACCAATTTGTTTTTGCTTAACAAGGAATGTTCGGCCATGCCGTGTAATACAAATTCCATCATCACATATTTTTCTGTGTCATGCAAATCAGGATGGTGTTTTTTTACCAGCTCTTCAAGACCATCCACTACTTTTAATGCCGAGCTGTAAACCTTGTCTTGTTCATGGTCTAGCAAATCCAAAATATTGTGATTCGAAAACCAATTGATGATTTCAGCGTATTCAGAGCCTTCTTTCTTGCGTTTTAATTTGGCGGGATCAGGAAACAATTGCACAAATAAATTGCGAATGGCGATGCTGATTAAATTTTGGGCAATCACGGCAGGACCTTCTTGTTCGCCTTCATACACCAATTCAATCTTACCATTAATGGCAGGCACTGCAGCGTATAAATCACTCATGCGTGCATAGGTGTATTTTGATCCGCTTTTTAAAAAGCGTAACTCAGCTGCACTTACCAAACATTCGTAAGCACTAATGGTTAAGCGCGCACTCACCCCACTTTTAGGGTCAACGTATTCGCTGCTGCGCGCTTCAACAGCAATTTGTTCAACCAAGGTTTTTAAAACCTCGGTCACATGAATTTGTTTTTGTGCCACACTCAATTTGGCTTGGTCGTTTGTAATCTTTAATGAATGTTCAATGGTTTTAGGATAATGCGTTAAAATTTGAGAACCAATTCTATCTTTTAAAGGTGTTACAATGCTGCCACGGTTGGTATAATCTTCAGGATTGGCAGTAAATACGAACTGCATATCGAGCGGGATTCTCACATTAAAGCCACGGATTTGCACATCACCTTCTTGCAAGATGTTGAATAATGCCACTTGCAAACGGGCTTGTAAATCGGGTAATTCATTGATCACAAAAATAAATCGGTTGCTACGCGGAATAATTCCATAATGTATCACCCCTTCATCGGCCAAAGATAATTTCATGCTGGCCGCTTTGATTGGATCAACATCACCAATTAAATCGGCCACACTTACATCGGGTGTTGCTAATTTTTCGGCAAAGCGCTCATTACGGTGTATCCAGGCAATTGGTGTTTCATCTTGCTTTTCGGCAATTAAATGTTTTGCAAATGAAGAAATTGGTTGCAAAGGGTCGTCGTTAAGCGGACTGCCTGCAACAACGGGAATGTATTCGTCCAATAAATTCACCAATTGTCGCGCCATTTTTGTTTTGGCTTGTCCTCTTAAACCCAGTAACAAAATATTGTGCGAACTTAAAATGGCCCTTTCAAGTTCAGGTATAACGGTTTCCTCATAACCGAAAATGCCGTCAAAAATATCTTCCTTGTTTTTTAGTTTTGCAATCAAATTGTTTCTCAACTCTTCTTTAATGCTCAGGTATTTGTAGCCACTCTTTTTTAATTCGCCGAGGGTTTTAATTGTTGGTGCTGCCATGGTGTATTTTGTTAATGGAACGCTGATAACGCTGATGCTTATGATTTTCGCGGATTATTCTAATCATTTTTCATCCTTGTGATCTCTGTTCAATATTTCTTTTATTGGTTAATTTTAATGGAACGCTGATGACGCTAATGCTTATGATTTTCGTGGATAATGATGAAATTTTTCATCGCGTGATCAGTGTTCTATACTTTCTTTCTTTTTTTGTTGGTGTAATCTCTAAATATCATTTCGCCCAAACCTTTTAAGCCGGTAAAATATGCTTTGCCTTGGTTGGCTTCGGTAAACTCATCAATAAAATCAATTAAAAATTGATCACGCGCCACCATAAAGGTGGTGATGTCGATTTTACTGCGTTTGCACGAGGCGGCCAACTGCAAGCATTTGTTTACAATGCGCCGATCGAGGCCAAAACTGTTCATGTAATATTCACCGTTTTCTTTTAGGCAAGATGGTTTGCCATCGGTGATCATAAATATTTGTTTGTTGCTTGCTTTTTTCTTGCGCAATATTGATGATGCCAGCTCGAGGCCTGCCACCGTGTTGGTGTGGTAAGGCCCAACTTGTAAATAAGGCAACTCTTTTAATTCAATGGGCCATGCATCGTTGCCAAAAACAATAATGTCGAGACTGTCTTTCGGGTAATTGCGTTTAATCATTTCAGCCAAAGCCATGGCCACCATTTTTGCAGGGGTGATGCGGTCTTCGCCGTATAAGATCATGCTGTGACTGATATCAATCATTAACACTGTGGCTGTTTGTGTTTTAAATTCTTGCTCCGAAACCAATAAATCGTTTTCGGTTAGTTTAAAATCATCTAAGCCGTGGTTAATTTGTGCTTGTTTAATCGATTCAAGCATGGCAATGCTTTGCGGGGCATCACCAAATTCATAAGAACGCAAAACATCACTTAATTCTTCACCATTTTTTCCGCTGAATTTCGTTTTGTGATTACCCGGTGCGCCTTTTTTTAATTTTCCAAAAATGTGTTCCAATGCATTGTTGCGAATGGCTTGCTCGGTTTTGGCTGTTATCACCATGCCGCCTTTGCCATCTTCTTTGTCGCGCAAATAACCCAATTTTTTTAAATCGGCGATAAAATCATCAAGCGTATAATCTTTGTTGGTGAGATCATACTCTTTATCCAATTCTTTAAACCAATCCAATGCCTCTTGCACATCGCCACTGGTATGCGTGATGAGTTGCTTAAAGATCTTAAAGAGTTCTTCAAACTTCGATTTTGGATCTGGTGTATAATGTTTAAATCGGAAACCCTTCACGGCATGTGTTTTGAGGAGCCTAAATTGAGAAAAAAACGCTTAAACTAATGTTAATAAAAAGGAAATGCTTTAACGTTTTGGAATATCAACAAACTGACCACTTAAAGTAGTCAAGGTGCCGCCGCTTAAAGCGCAGGTAAAATTGCCGGAAATATTGGTAGAACTATTCGCCGTAATGTTCACTTGGCCCGATTTGGCCGTGTAAGTGCTTGAATTGGCAATGTAGGTAAGCGCATTTCCGGTGGCGCTCGACAAGGTGTACGACCCTACAGCCAATGAAGAAAGATTAATTTCCAATGAATTGTTGTTACCGTTTTTAAAGGCAAAAATGGTGGTGAAACTGCTGTAGTAATTTGAGGAATCGGCGGTAATGCTGTTGCCTACACCCGGTGTCCACTGAAAAGAAGTGGTGCTGGTATTACCCGCCGGGGTGGTTGATACGTTTTTATCGGGATCGCTGGAAGCCTTGGCGCAAGCAAAAAAAAGAAAAGGCAATGCTGCGATAAATAGGATTATACAAAATCGGTATAATAATTGTTTTAAATGCATAATCAAATATACTTGAATAAGCATTAGATTTATCGACGATAACAAAATTTTTAATTTGAGAGCCTGTTTAAGTTTTATATTTTAGATTTGTTATAACGTTTTTTTAGGCGAAACGAGGCAATTTTTGCAGTCGAAATCGGGTATATTCGGCGAAAAAATTAACGAAGTTGCAGCCAAAAAAACGTATAACAAAATAATTAGATAAAATTTAAACAGGCTCTGAGTCACAATGAAACATTTAAGCGTTTTTATTTTCTTGATACATTTTGCCTTGTTGGGGCAGAAACAAAATATAAAGGAATATACAGTTTCAGGCAAGGTCACCCAAAGCAGTGCTTATTGCGGCGGTATGCGACCAAGTGAGGAGATGTTAAATGAACTAACGAAAAGCAAGCCATATGCAGGGAAAATTTTTTATGTGAAAAAAGGAAAAAGCAACGATGCCAAACAAAAAATACTCATGAAAATTGTGCTTGATTCGAGCGGCCATTTTTCATTTCATTTGCCGCCCGGCAATTATGTTTTGCTGCTAGCTGAACAATTAAAGCCCATTGATTTTAAGGCCTTGTCGAAATTAACGAACATCACGTACGACAAAACCTGTGTACAACAATGGTGGCAAAAACCCTATTTGAACCTAGAAATAAAAGATAAAAACATTGAAGATTTACAATTTCATTTTCAGCAGCGCTGTTTTATATCGGGCGACATGCCTTGTTTAACTTATACAGGACCAATGCCGCCGTGAGGGGGATAAGTTGCAGATGACCGGTGGCTGAGCTCGTCGAAGCCCAGGTTGCAGATTTCAGATTAATGGTGACTGAGCTCGTCGAAGCCCAGATTGCAGATTCTGAGTGGTTAATGCAATTCAAAGAAATCTACCGGTATTTCCAATTCCGATCCTTCCCCTCCGCTATCCATTCAATGGCTGTATCCATGCGTTTTTGGCGTGTGGCTTCAGTTTTAGCTTCAGTGATCCAACGAATGTATTCGTTTTGATGACTCGGCGGAAATTTGGCAAATGATTGCCCCGCTTTTTTATTTTTCTTCAACGCTGCTTCAAAATAATCGGGTATGCTGATTGCATTTGTAACAGCATTTTTTTTACGCGCCGGTAATTTTATGCCGGCATCATTTAAGCGCATGGCATCTTTAATATAGGCCTTCAACACTGCATCTTTTGGCAAATCGCTTTTGGCACTGATCTTGCCCAAATGACCCATGGCTTCTTCCGATTTGGCCTTGGCCACCAGAGCATCTCGCTTTTGCATCAAAGCAGCTTTCCAAAAAGTAATGGCGCAGTGCTTTTTAAATGATACCATGCTGCACATCATTTCGTTTTTGTAATCAAAATGCGGAAAGCCCCATTTTATTTTTTCTTCAACATCCGGACAAACGTCATGCACCAATTGGCGAAAGTGTTGAAGAATGGGTTTCGCAAAATCGGCTGATTGATTGATATACTGATCAATTGGTTGCGAGGTGTTTTTCATGACCTTTAATTGATGAATTGAATTTTTGTTTCTACCACTTTTGCTTTTTGTATACCATTGTATTGAATCATTAAAACTTGCTCGTAAGCCACAATGTCCATTGCCTTTTGAAAAACATGAAAATCAAAGTGGATGGGCAACATGGCAAAGCGAAATTGGTGGTGGTTTAATTGATGCAGCGCAATCAATTCGTTGCGTTCGGCTTTATTCAATTCTTGCAAAAATAAAATCTGCGGCTTTACTTTAAAATGCAGGTAATAATCAATGCCAATTAATTCTTGAAGAATAATATCGTCAGGATATTTCTGTTTCGCATAGTCTTGCACAATTTGAAAAACATCATTCAATGAATACTTGTGATACGGTTTTTGCGTGCCGAAATAAATGCCCAATCCCAACAAAAAATCAAAGGCATCATAACGCAGCGCCACGTATTTCATGGTGTTGATGGCCTTGCCGCTGTTCCAATAAATTTCAAGGGCATGTTCCAATTGTACTATTTTTCCCAATTGCTCCTTCGACAAATACTTGCTTTCAATCAATTGATAAGGGGGCATTGGATCAAACACAAAACCATGCTCAGGTTTATTGCGCATGGTGGTACCTTTTAAAAATTTTAAAAAGCCCAATTGCATTTCGGGGGCAAATAAATGAAATACTTCGTTAAAACTAAATCGGATGTCATCCCAATAATCCAGTGGTAAACCCACAATCAAATCGAGGTGCATTTCAATTTTGTAAGACAAATCAAGAATGATCTTTTTTGTTTTTTCAAAATTTTGTTTGCGACTCACTTCCAAATTGGCTTTTTGATTCACCGTCTGTATGCCAATTTCAAAGCGAAACAATCCTTTTGGCACTTTTTCGTGAATAAAGCAAATAATGTCGGGGTGCAAAATATCGGCCGTGATTTCAAACTGAAAAACATTGCCGGGTTGATGATGGTCTAAAATAAATTGAAAAATCTCCAATGTAAAATCGCGCTTCACATTAAAAGTGCGGTCTAAAAATTTTATCACCTTGCCATGTTGCATCAAATGCAACAAAGTGTTTTTGATGGTGCTCATGGGCAGGTAGCGCACTTTATTGTCTAAACTGGCCAAACAAAATTCACATTTGTAGGGGCAGCCCCTGGATGTTTCGAGGTAAAGCACTTTGTTATTGAGTGCTTCCGGTTCATCGAATTGATAAGGCATGCGGCCCTCGTACAAAGCCACATTAAACATGGCCGGCATTGGGTTAACCTTTATTTCTCCATTCACTTTATGCACCAAAGCGGGAACCGCTTGCACTTCGGGAAATGATTTTAAAAATTCAGCGAAAGGAATTTCACCTTCCCCAATAATAATGTAATCCACTTCCGGCAAACAAATAATATCATCGTACTCGTAACTTACCTCAGGACCGCCTAACAAAATTTTGGTGTGGCTGTTCAGTGCCTTGATTTTTTTTGCCACTGCAAGTGTTTGGGTGATGTTCCATATATAACAGCTAAAGGCCACCACATCAAAATCTTTGCAATAGTCTGCCACCTCATCTTGATTTTCTTTGATGGTAAATTCTTTCCAAGCCAATCCATTGTGACTTTGGTTGAGCTCATAAAGCAAACGAATTGCAAGATTGCTATGAATATATTTTGCGTTGAGTGTACTAAGGAGATATTTCATTGTTGCTTCAGCCAAAGATAAAAAATAAAAAATGAGGGAATGAAGAAATCCTTGAATTGTAAATTCTACTTGACTTAAAATGACCTAAAACGTTGTTTTCATCAACAATCAAATGCTTGTTTAAGTAGTCCACTCTCAAATACTCTGAAAGCCTTGTTAATAAAGAATCGATAATGAAAAAATAGGATATTTAAATTGCTTGAATTTTTAATCAAGCTTTAAAAATCCGGCAGATTTGAATTATAAAATGAAGATACAATATCCTAAAAAAACTGCTGTTAAAATACAATGAGCGCCCGCGTGCCGATAGCGGCAGTAGCTGAAAGCCCTGTGAAGTTATTTGCAAAATGTTTGTTAGGCGAGGAGGCGACTGAAAGAAGCCACCGGAGCCTTACAAACATGGCAAAGAACAAACAGGCTTGAAGCGGAAAGCGTGTTAAGGCGCCAAAAAAATAAAGGACTTTTTGAGGGTCTACTAAGTAGCTTTACTTTGGAATTAAAGCAACAGTTTGTGTTTGCGGAATCACGTGGCACTGATCTTTGGCAACCACAATTGCTGCGGTAACAAATGGTTGGTAACGCGGGCGAGTAATGCTAACCGTGTATGTACCTTCTCTTTCAATAGCACCCGAAAAAGTTGGCGGGTTGCCCGGAAAATTCTCTAAACTTTCGGTATAAGTGCCACTACTGGCAATAATCTTTAGACTATCAGATAAATACAAATTACTTTGAGCATCCTTCACAATGATGTTTAAGCCGGCCTTGGCTTCTTGGGTGCAAACAATTGGCGCCTTGCCTAAACAAGACCATAAAAAACACAATAAAAAAAATCCTATAACGATTGATTTTATTTTCATTCGATGGCTATTGTTTTGTGTCCTAATTTACCGCTTGCATCTTTAAATCGCATCAGGTAAATGCCTTTGTTGAGCGCCGACACATCGATTGTGATTGGTTTGGCGGAAGCGTTTTTAGCAACACTTTGTTTCATGACTAATTTCCCCAAAGGATCATAAATATCGATGTCGTATGCCTCGTTAAAATTTTGTTTTGATTGCACAGTAATTAAACCATTGCTTGGGTTGGGATAAATATCAAAACGATTGTCTAAGGCATTTGCATCCAATAATCCGGTGCAATCTCTTATGGTGATATTCAGTACGGTGGTGGTTTTGCAGGCACCGGCACCCGTGGCTACGCAAGTGTATGAATATTCGGCCGGATGATCAGATGGTAAAGAAATATAACTGGTGAGTAAAGAATCCGGTTGCCAGTAATAAGTATTAGCGCCTTGCATGTCAAGGGTCACGTTTTCACCCAAACAAAAATTGGTGCGTGAAGGATTTAATGTAAGGGAAGGTGCAGCTAAAACATTTACAGTTTTTGTCACAGTACTTAAAGTACCGTTATAAGCAGCTAGAGAGATGGTGAAAATACCGGCCGTAGGAAAGGTAACGGTGTATGCCAAAGAATTATTCGGATTAAATACAGCAGCAGCGTTCGACGACCAAGTGAAGGATGGCACAGGTACACCCAAACTTTGATTCACCAAATTTAAGGAAGCGCCAACGCAAACATTACTTACACTTGTAAAATTGGCGATGGCAGCAATATCGGCAACCGAGCATAAATTATGGCTGCCTAAAAATTTACGGTAAGGACTGTTTTGCATGGCGGTTTGCATACGGGTAGCTTGATCGGTAGTGAACATGTATTTGGCATTGTCGTTGGTGTAATCCATAAAATTCATCACCATTTCACCGTCGGGACTATTACCGGTGCAAGTGCCTGAATGGTAAGGGTAGGCGAAAATGGAATTAAAATTACTGGTTTTGGCCGGCGGGGTGTCATCACAATAATCGGTGGCGCAGTTGGCATCACCCCAAATATGGCGTAAACCAAGCCAATGGCCGATTTCGTGTGTACTTGTTCTGCCAAAAGTATAGTTTTGGTAATAGGTGCCTGCAGGATAAATAATGGAGGAACCGAAAGCTTTTGCGTAACACCATAAACCATCAGAAATATTTGTGCCGGCATAACTGACCAAATTACCACCCAAACCGGTTAAATTACTAAGTACCGGAAAAGTGGCATAACCCAGCAATCCATTCGAAGCAATGTTTTCGTCGGTAACCCAAATATTTAAGTATTTCGAAACGTTCCAAATGGTTTGGGGTTTGATGGTGCTGTTCACGTAATTTTGAAAAGTGGTGAGGCCGCTAATGGTGCCCGGGTTGTTCCAATTACGGGTAACATAATTGATGCGGTCGATGCCCGGTTCAGGCAAAGCATTGCCATTGGTATCTTTGGTGGCCAAACAAAATTGCACACCACAATTCGCGATTTTTACACGGTTAATTTGATCAAGATTATTGCTGGGTAAGGCTTGGCTCATGGCATAGGCACTGAATGCGTTGAGGGGATAAATACCCGAATTGTATCCAATTCCGCCATAATCATTGTTTAAAGTTTGAATTTGTGAAACCAACTGTCCGTTCGACAAATTAGGATAGGTGCCAACGGCTTGGCCTCCATGTATCACGTGAATAATCACCGGTATGGTATACAAACTTTGCTGCTTTTGACCGGATTGCGATACTTTATTTTGGCTTATGAGCGCTTGTAGCTGGGCTTCCCAAGCCAGGTCAGGAACAGGACTGCCGCATAAATTTTGGTGGCCGTCTATTTGACCCATTTGTGCTTGCAGCAAAGTGGAAGCAAAAAGAAAAGAAAAATTCAAAAAAATGAGTAGAAATTTTTTCATTGCAAAAAAGTGTAAGTAATAAAGCTATTCAATTAATTTTATTTCTCAAAACTTCCGGTAAAATAATTTCGAATAAGAGAATTAACGTGGCTTTAAACAGATTTTATGCGCACAAATTAATTGGTTTTTTAAGCTGTACAAACGAATAATTGTGTAATTTAGTAGTATCAAAATTTAAACTATGAAAAATTTTAATTTCTCTATAATAGCAGTTTTTATATTCTGCGTTTTGCCGTTCAGCCATTTCGCGCAATCGGCAAAGAAATTATGGGAGGCGGGAGAAAAGTTAGAAAAAACACAAAACTACGCTGAAGCCATTGAAAATTATAATAAAGCCATTGAAGCCGATGCCAATTATTACAAAGCCTATGCTTCGCGTGGATATTGTAATCAAAAATTAAATAAATTTGATTTGGCCATGGCCGATTATAACAAGGCCATCATGATTAATGACAAGGACAAGCAATTGTTAACCAAAGTAGGTAGTGCATTGGCCGAGGCTAATAAACTCAGTGAAGCCGATCATATGCTTCGCATGGCTTTAGAAATTGACCGCACTTACGTTGAAGCCATTGAAGCTGAAATTACAGTATTAACCAAACTTAAAGATTTTGCAACAGGATTAAACTACACCCAATTGGCATTGGACGTAAAAATCAACGCAAACAATTATTACCGTCATGCCGTATTTCATGATAGTTTAAACCATCCTGAAGAAGCTGAAAAATATTATCGCAACGCCAAAGAACACGATTCGAAATTTATGCCTGCTTACATTGCTTTAGCCTACACCGATTTAAAATTGGGCAAATTGGATGAAGCAAAAAACAACATCGATTACATTTTAGGCAAAGATCCGTTTAATAGTGATGCCTTGTTTGCAAGAAGCGTTTACAATGCCGGCAAAAACAGTTTTCAAGCTGCCATTGAAGATATTTCAAAAGTAATCATGGCAACGCCTACCAATAACAAAGCACTTATTCAAAGAGGTTCTTACTTCGAAGCCTTGGGTGAATTTCAAAATGCAAATGCCGATTATTCTCAAGCAATTAAAAACAGTCCTAAAAACGTTGAGGCTTATTTAAAAAGAGCAAGTTGCTACGAGCAAACCCGCGATGTGCGCACAGCCATTGCAGATTATAACAAAGTATTGCAAATAGCCGGCAACACACCTGCCGTGCAAGCCATGATTAAACAAGCCAAATCAAAAGCGTATGAATTAAATCGCGAAACGGTGAAGCCTGAAGTTGAAATCCTTTCGGCTAAAACAGAAAAAAATGGTATTAAAGTGGCGGCCGATAAAAAAGACTTTATCATCAGGGGCCGCGTGAAAGACAATAGCCAAATCATTCAAATTACAGCAAGTGTCGGAAAAGTTATATTCTCAAGCGATTCCTTAAATCCTGAGTTTATTTTAAAAGTGAGTGATGGCTCTAAATTAAACGACATCACCATTTATGCTACCGACAATTACAACAACACATGCGCATCAAAATATGCCATTGAAAGAACAGAAAGTGATAAACCAATTATCGCCATCGAAACGCCTTATACTTCTTTTGAAAATGAAATGTCGATCGACATTGCCGGCAACAACCTTTACATTCAAGGAAAGATTAAAGATGCCAGTTTAATTGAAGCCATTGTGATTGACGGTATTAACGCCTCTTTCAGTCCATCGAGCATTAATCCTGAATTTTCGGCGCAAATTAACATTACCGATAAGGACAAATTAAAAATGATGGTGCGTGATATTTATGGAAATGAAACAGTAACCACTTATAATTTGAACCGCAGTGGAGCCATGGCCGGATTAGATAATCCAATGGGTAACACCTGGGTGATATTTATTGAAAACAGTAAATATGTGAACTTCCCAAGCCTCGAAGGTCCTGCAAAAGACGTACTAGCCATGAAAGCAGCTTTGGCCAATTATAAAATCACTCAAATTGTTCATGAAAAAGACATGACTAAATTGGCCATGGATAAATTTTTCTCAATTAAATTGCGCGATTACGTAAAGAACAATAACATTAATTCCTTGGTAATTTGGTATGCCGGTCACGGTAAATACGTAAGTCCAACCGGTTATTGGGTGCCATCTGACGGAAAACCGGATGATGAGTTTAGTTATTTTGGTATCAACAACCTGAAAGCTGCCATGCAATCGTATGCCGGTAAATTGGTGCACACATTGGTGATTACAGATGCATGTGAATCGGGTGCAACATTCTTAATGGCCATGAGAGGCGGCGCTGATGGTCAAAAATGTGATAATTTCGAATTAACCAAAGCCAAATCATCGCAAGTATTTACTTCAGCGGGATTTGAATTGGCATCTGACAATTCGCAATTTACCAAATCGTTTGTATCAGCGTTAAACACTAATGTAGAGCCTTGTTTACCAATTGAAAAGATTGTAAAAAAGGTAACTGCCGCGGTAGCAGCAGCAGGAAATCAAGCGCCTAAATTTGGTAAGATTAAAGATCTTGAAGATGAAGGCGGAACTTTCTTCTTCATTAAGAAATAATTTTGCAAATTTAAGCATGCAAAAAAACAAGTATCTTTTTTGTCTCTTCTTTTTAATACCGTTTTTTAATTATTCCCAATCGTACTATTTTGCCAACTATGGCGTGAAGGATGGTTTGGCGCAATCGAATGTTTCGGGTATTATTCAAGACAGCGCAGGCTTTTATTGGTTTGCCACAGCAGGTGGTGTTTCACGGTTCGACGGAAAAAATTTCGTGAATTACAGCACAGAAAATGGCTTGGCCGAAAACAATGTGAGTGCCATCTATAAAGATAAAAAGAATTTTATCTGGCTTGGCCACGACAACGGCACAGTAACACGTTTTAACGGAAAAGAATTTGAGGAAGTTAAATCAAAACTCCTACCGCAAGACAAAAAAATTTATAGCTTTTTTGAAGATCACAAAGGACAGATTTGGATTGGCACCGAAAATGTTGGGGCTGTGTTGATCAGCAATCCATATGAAGCCGACGTCGCCAAAATTAATAGCCAATCGTTCACAGGCAAAGAAGGCTTAAGTCAGTTGGTTCTTTCAATTGATGAAGACAGTGAAAATCAAATTTGGTTTTTAACCGATTTGGGAATTAAAATTTATAATCCAAACACAAAAGAATTTGATTTTTTCCGTCCCGAAGGCATGCCTATGGGCCAGGTTTCAGCCATCACAATTGTGAATGGAAGCGCAGTGTTGATAGGTACAACAAATGGCAGCCTAACGAAATACGATCTTAAAAAGAAAATTTTTGAACCCATCATCAATTCAAGCAGTACTTTTCAATTGCTGAAAGGACAAGGGCCTGCAGTGATTTGGTCGATTTACCCCGATTCAAAAAATAATTTATGGATGTCGGTATGGAATTTTGGTGTCATCCGCTTCAACCTCAGCAATCAATCCTTGAGTTTGTTTAATACCGGCAATGGCCTTTCATTAAATAAAATAAAAGCCATACACGAAGATAAAGAAGGCAATATTTTATTTGGTTCATCCGGTGAAGGCATTGATGTTTATTCAGGCGATCGATTTGTTTCTTTCTCAAAGAAAAACGGATTGTCGGATAACCAGGTATGGTCGATTTGTAGCGATGCCGACGGACGTTATTGGTTAGGCACCAACGAAGGCATAACCATTTATCAGCCCAAAGATCAAAGCTTCGAATATTTAACCGCTGATAAAGGTTTAAGGGTAAACAACATTAGGGCTTTGGTAAAAGACAATGCAAATAATATTTGGATTGGCACTTGGGGCGGAAAAATTGTGAAGTATGATTATCTCAAAAAGAAAATCGTGAATGTGCCGGCCCTCGACGACATAGTTAATATTTTGGTGAGTTGTTTGATGATTGACAAACAAAACCGATTGTGGATTGGAACAATCGAAGGCATTGTTTTGTATGATCTGAATACGGCTATAATCAAAACATTAAGAACCATTGATGGATTAAGCGGCAATGATATTTCTTGTTTGTTTGAGCAAAGTAATCACCACATTTGGATAGGCACCAATCAAAAAGGCATTACAGAGTTCGATGGTAAATCTTTTAAAAAATACAATAAAAGCGAGGGCTTAACCTATTCAAGTATTTCCTCAATCACAGAAGACAATGATAAGCACATTTGGTTAGGTACCGAAGGTGGTGGTGCATTTGTGCTGGAGAATGGCGCATTTAAAAACATAAAAGCCAAAGACGGCTTGTTGTCTGATTACATTACTTTGGTGAGCAAAGATGCCCAAGGCATGATATGGATGGGCAGTAACAAAGGTTTAAACAAATACAACCCGAAAACAAAAACCATTAAAACCTACACCAAAAACGACGGTTTTACCGGTCTGGAAACCAAACCGGGATCTGTTTTTGAGGACATGGACAAAAACATTTGGTTTGGTACCGTAAATGGTGTTTACAAATACCAATTCAGTTCAGATTTTGAAAACAAAGTGCCGCCCGCATTGCAATTGCTAGAATTTAAAGTGAATTTAAATGATGTTGCCATTGAAAAAAACATCTCCTTGTCGTACAAAGAAAACACCTTCTCGTTTAAGTTTATCGGTATTTCAATGACCAACCCTGATGGGGTGACTTATCAGTATAAATTAAATGGTTTAGATGAAGATTGGAAAGCCCTCACCAAAAGCAATGAAGTTGTTTATTCAAATTTAGACCCCGGCAAGTATAGTTTTGAATTAAAAACATGCAATGGCTCAAATGTGTGCGGCAATGCGATAACCGTTACCACCTTAATGATTCAGCCGCCTTTTTGGAAAACTTGGTGGTTTTATTTAGTTGTTTTTGTTGTTGTGGCATCGGCCTTGTTCAGCTACATCAAAATCAGAGAACGTCAGCTGTTAATTGAGAAAAAAATACTTGAAGACAAGGTAACAGAGCGAACTGCCGAGGTGGTGGAGCAAAAAAACGAGGCTGAAAAACAACGTTTGATTGCCGATGAACAAAAACATTTGGTGCAAGAAAAGCACAAAGAAATTACCGACAGTATCAATTATGCCGAACGCATCCAAAAAAGTTTCTTGGCATCGAAAGAAATTTTGGATAAAAATTTGGGCGAACATTTTGTGTTCTTTAAACCAAAAGATGTTGTAAGTGGAGATTTTTACTGGGCTTCGCAACTCAACAACGGTCAGTTTGGATTGGTAACTGCCGACAGTACAGGACATGGTGTGCCGGGTGCCATTATGAGTTTGTTAAACATTACAAGCTTAGAAAAAGCCATTGAGTTTCATAATCAACCGGCTGATATTTTAAACCACACGCGCAAAACCATCATCGAAAGATTAAAAAATGATGGCAGTGAACATGGCGGTAAAGATGGTATGGACTGCAGTTTTATTTCATTTGATTTTAAAAACAAACAAATTACTTATGCAGCAGCCAATAATCCAATTTGGATTGTTCGTGGTAAAGAGTTTATTGAATACGACTGCGACAGCATGCCGGTAGGTAAACACGACTTTGATCAAAAACCATTTACCCAGCACTTGGTTAAATTAGAAAAGGGCGATTGTATTTATACTTTAACCGATGGTATGCCTGATCAGTTTGGCGGACCAAAAGGCAAAAAATACATGTACAAAAAATTAAAAGAGCTTTTAACTGAAATTGCGCCAAAACCAATGCACGAGCAAAGAGAGTTGATTAAAAATACTTTTAATGCTTGGCGTGGTAATTTAGAACAAGTTGACGACGTGTTGCTTATAGGTACCCGTTACGAATAATGGCGATTGCTTGTATGCTAATTGGATTGTGTTTTATTAATCCAGTTTTAAACTCGTGTTTCCAATTACTACACCATCACAAGTAATTTCAATTAAATAATTACCCGGCACAAATTCACCTTGTCCTTCACAATAACTAACACCACTAATTTCGGTATTGGCATAATTTAATTCGGTTTTACCTGCAAAATAACCTGAGCTGCCATTGAAAGTAAACTTATATGTATCGTCATAATTTTTAGCCAGCTCCTTGCCATCAGGTGTCATGATGCGGATAAACACCGTTTTTTCGCCGGCTTTGGCGATTTTATTTTCACCCAAACTAAAACTCACTTTTATTTTTTGCGTTTTACGTGCTTTGGTGGTTTCAGATTCTTTCTTGCCACCACGTTTATACAATACTGCTTTTGCAGAAACATTAAAACAACTTAACACACTTCCCTTTGCAATAGTGGTTTTTAATTCTTCTTTTTCTTTAATCAAAGTTTGTTGTTTTTCCTTTTCGTTGCCCAATTGTTTTAAAACCGTTTTCTTTTCTGCCACCAATGCTTGATTTAAGGTATTTAGCGAGTCGATGGTGCGAACATAGCCTTTCATAATAGTGCGCAAGGTTTCTGTTTCCTTTTTTAATTCAGCAATAATGCGTGCATCCCCTTTGTGTTTTGCGGCCTGTTTTAATAATTCTTCAATTTTGGCTTTCTTCTCGTCAATGTCTTTTTGCATTGCGGCATCGCTGGTTTGCAAAGTGGCATAATCTTTTTGCAAAGCCAATAAATCTGCCTGAACATTATCACGTTCAACCACCACCTTTTCGGTAATCACACGTTCCTTCACCCCGTTCTCTTTTTCTTTCAATAACAACCACAATGTGTAGGCATTTGTACCCATTAAGGCTACAATGATTAACCAAAAAAACATGGCCCTTTTTTTGCCGGATTTTTCTTTTTCTTCGCTCATGTATCAAAAATACTCGATTAAAAGCTTATTTTAGTGTACGGCAAATGACACTTTTCAACGATTTCATGTCATTAATTTATCCCAGGCATTGTGCCGCCTGTTCAAATGTGCTTATTGAACAAGAAGAATTTCTATGTCTAAACTGTGAAAACGCTTTGCCCAAAGGTCATCAAGATTTTTCGAATGGCCGGGCTGTTCACGATATTTTGGCTGCGCGCGTGCCACTAGTGCAGGCCAAGTATTTGTACACCTTTGAAAAAAGCGGAAAAATTCAAAATATCATTCATGCCATAAAATACCAAGGTCGCAAGGAGCTGGCTGCCTATTTAGGCGAATTAATGGCCAAGGAGTTCACAAATAACCCGGTTTTGTTCGATATCATTGTACCCATACCCTTACATCCTAAAAAAATTAAGAAAAGAGGTTTTAACCAAAGTGAATATTTTGGCAGTGGAATTGCCAAGGCTTTGGGAAAAAGCATGATGTTGGATAATTTAATTCGAAAAGTTGAAACAACAACCCAAACAAAAAAAAAGAAATACCAACGTTGGGAAAATGTAGAGGGCATTTTTCATTTGCAAAATCATGAAAGCATTCAAAACAAACATGTGATGTTGGTGGATGATGTGGTGACCACCGGCGCCACCATTGAAGCAGCCTGGCAAGCGTTAAAAGATGTAGAGGGAATAAAAATATCGGTGGCATCCATTGCTTTTGCCAAAAAAAGCTAAGCGAAGAAGAGGCATTTGATTATTACAATGAAGTTTTATTTAAAAAGCGTGTTTGTTCAACTTCCAATAATAGGGTGCAGTGCTGCACTTTACCAAAAAATTTCATACGGCGCTTTGCAATAAATTGGTAAACAATGTTTCTTAAAAAGGGAGGAATGATAACAAAAACTGACAAAATAGGCCATAAGCCGCGCATGTATAAGGTTAATCGAAGCGCCGCACATGACTTAATAAACGCCGAATGATCTTTAATTAAAATAATACTGTCGATGTCGTCATTCAATTCAAAATACTTTTTTAAGGCTATGCCTTCAGGTGATTGTAAAGAAGCAAAATGCATTTTTCGGTTTGCTCTTTGATGGGCTGCTTTATTTTCATATTGCAGGAAGAAAAGCACCGCCCGGTTACAAAAACCGCATTCTCCGTCGAACAATAAAATGGGCTGTTTCTTTAATAATTCATTTACATCAATGTTCATGGTTGCGGACAAATAAAATAAGGGTCAACACTTAATTCGTATTTCTTTTCTAATACTTTAAACGTATTTAAATCAATAAAGTTCATAAATCCGTTTTTTCCGGCGCATTGGCTGCTGTGGTGCGGCGGCGGACCTTTAGAGGATTGGTTGCGTGAAAGCACATAAATCAATTTATTCCTCTCATCTACGCATATACCATGCGGTTGAAAACCACAGGCCATATTCTGTCGGTCGAGTTGATTGCTAGCACTTAAGCGTGTAACACTACCCCAACTGCCTCTGGCGCTTGTATCATTCATGCAAGCCACATAATACATATCCTTCGATGAGGAGTATACAATTTCCTGTGGGAAAGTGCCGCATGGAAGTATACTTGTTACTGCTGCAGCCGTTAAATTATAAACCCTAACCTGATTCGATGCTTGGCAGGTAATCCATAAATCATGTCGATTTGGAGACAGCAGAATATCATGCGCATCCAAAATTGAATTCGGGTTTGGCGGCAAACCATTTTCCAACGAAAGGTTGTTGCGGGTTTTTAAGGCCGTGTCAATTTCCATAATGTAGTTTCCTTGTTGGGCGGTAACATATATTTTATCTTCATTGCCATTTAACGCCACACCATGCGGATTGTAAACAAAAGCCATGTAGTGCAACAATTTATTGTGCTCCAAATCGAGTGCGGCCACCGCCCCGCTTTCGCTCCACGACACGGCATAAGCCCGTTTGCCATCACCACTTATCACAAATGTATTCCAGTTTAAGGCATCGCTGCTGCCTGTTCCTGCCATCGCAGGCGTGAGGGGAATTTGTGCAATCAGTTCATCGCTAATGCAACTGTACTTTTGTAAAATGTTGTTATTGACAAAAATAACATACCAATACAATCCATCGGGCGAAACTCGCACTTGGTGGGGTGTATCGCTTCCTCCTTTGTTACCAACATCAATGTATCGAATTGGTAATTGGGTTTCGGCATCAATAACGGTTACCACCGAACAGCCTTGATTAACAGCATATAATTTTTTTCGCAAAGAATTTTTTGGCCACCTAAATTCGCCATTGATATTAGGCGCCCCTGCATCTACCCAATCCTTAATCGTTTTCACCTGATCAAAACTTAACACATTTCGGTTAAGGGGCATGCGTGGTACATTTTGCGGACCCAAATCGGCATAGGTATTGATAAAATAACACAAAGAAGAAAAACGGCTGCTAAAGGGGATTACCGGGGAGCCGCTCACTGAGCCCTTAAACAAACTTTCCCAGGATTCTAAATTCAATTCACTGGCAGCCAAATAACTTTGTGCGTTATGACAACCCGATACAGCACAATTGTTGGAAATAATTTTCCCAACTTCATATGGATAATTGCCATAACTGGCCTTACCAACTTCCTTTCGACAAGATGCAATCAATAAGGTTAAAAACAAGATGAGCCAAGTTGTTTTATGCATTACATTGATTTAATGATTTTCTTGATGATTGGTTTAGCTTGAAAATCGCCACTTAAATTCAGTTTGAAGATGAACATCCCGGTTGTTAAGTTGGATAAATCAAGTTCTTGATTGTTCTGATAAATTTGCCCTTGCATCACAACTTCACCAACCATATTTTCAACCGTAAATTGACCTGCATTTGCTTGCGCATTCATAAATGAAATGGTGACACGAGATTGAAATGGATTTGGAAACAGTTCAACTTGATTGCTCAAGTCTGAGCTCGATTGTTCTAACAATCCCACATAAGGTGAAGCTGAAGAAAAAAAACTTAAGCCGCCCGAAGCACCACCAATAAACAAATCTCGCTTATTGTCCCCATTTACGTCTTCATAACAAATAGTAGAATTAGGTCCTTCGAGCAAATGGTTAACCGAATTGCTGATTAAAGTAAAGGCATTGTTAATGTTTGCGGGAACACTGTAATGAAATATTTGTCCACTGATTGAACCAACCAATAAAAAGGTATTGCCATTTTCTTTGTAAAAGAAAGGCGAAGCAAAACTAAATCCTTGTAACAATGGTTCAGTGGTCACATCCACATTTCCTATGCCATTGGTGATGTTTGTAAATGCAGGATTAGTGGCGGTGCCGGTATTTTTATAAAAAGCAATTTTGCCACTCATCGTGCCAATCATTAAATCCAACAAGCCATCGCCATCCAAATCAAATAGCTGTGGCGAAGCGGCACCCGAGGCAGTTGTAAAAGAAAAAGGATTATTGAGAAATACCGAAAAATTGCAAACATTGTTGGGGCCTGCGGTATTTTTTAACCAGTGGATTTGACCGCTGGAAGTGCCAATCAAAATATCTGTATCACCATCGCCATCAACATCGCCCACACAAGGCATCACATTGTTTAATGATTGCGCCGACAAATTTGCGTAATCACGGCTCAACAATTGGTATTTCGGAACACTTGCAGTACCAACGTTTTCATACAAAGTTAATCTTGCATTTAAAGTGTTGTTATTATAGTAGCCGTATGTGCCAATTAATAAGTCCTTTTTTCCATCGGCATTGTAATCAAAAAGCACGGGGTACGAATTTTGACCAACATCTATCATCTCATCTTGCAAAAAATTATTTTTTACAAATTGAAAATTTACCTGACTAGCCGTGCCAATATTTTTATACAGCCATAAACTTCTGTAATTCTCCGAATTTGAGGCGTTGGGAGAAACAAACAAATCACTTTTATTGTCTTTATCGGCGTCAACAAAATACGAACATGGATAATTGTTCATCCGTATTAATTGTGTTGAATTTTTATTTGGGAAATTGGGATATAGTTTGGTGGTATCATTAAACGAGGCGTTTGTGGCAGTGCCATTGTTCTTTACAAACTGAATTAAATTGCAAGAAATATCTCCCATCAATAAGTCCTTATCGCCATCACCATCGTTATCGAAACAGGTTAAACATGAGCCGGCATGATATGGTTTAGATTGAACCTGATGATCACCCACAAGTGTTGATGTAGTAAAAGCCAAAGGTTTGCTACCAGTGCACAAACCAAAATCAACACCACAATTACTTTCCGATACATTGCCCCAGCAATTGCTGCTGCGTTCAAACACCAAACTGTCGGAGTGGCCATACAGTTCGCGACTCAAGTTTTTGTGGTATTCAACAAAAATGCCTTGCGGCGCGAAAGATAAAATATCTAAATCCCCGTCATTATCAATATCCGATATGCCGGGCACAGCTACATTGCTGGCATATAAATTCAAATACATGGCTTGTCCACCCGGGTTGTAATTCGAATACAACAAAGCCTTGCTTAAAGTAAAATTTAAACCCGCTGAACTGCTTGTGTTTTTAAAAACTTTAATACCTAAATCAGTTGAACAAAATAAATCTGCTTTACCATCACCGTTATAATCGTAAAAAACAGCCCAACTTTTAACATTCGGAAAAAAGTAAGATGCATCCGGTAAGGCTCGATATTGAAGCGAACCGGAGCCGCCGGTATTGACAAAACACCTGAATCGGCCGGTTGCGTATTGGTTGCTTTTATCGTAAATCACCAAGTCGTTAAGCCCGTCTAAATTCACGTCCAAGGCCGAAACATTTGCAAAATTAAGGCCATTGGCCCAAGGCATTTTTAAAACCACATTGTTTTCGATCACAGTAATAGTATCTCTAGCAATGGGCAATTGCGCAGATAAAAAAGCAATCCATACATTCATCAGGGTTAGGGCTATCAACCTTTTCATCATATACAAAAATATGGAATTATCGTGCCGATTAAACCATCAATAGTGATTTTTAACAGCTAATTGCAAACTAAAAATCCTGTTCTGCTTTTTGTTTAATGCCGTTCGATACTTTGAATAAAATGGGTATTAAAAGTAAAGCACCATAGGTAAGAATTTTAAAATGTTCGTAATAAGCATTGAATTCCCCAAGCCACATTTTAATGGTGCAAAAAATAAAACTAAGCGAAAGCAAAATAATCATTAAAGTTTTTTCGGCCTGCAACATGTTGTTCCTGTTCAGGACAAAGTAATACCAAGCACATGCAAAGGCAGGCGTTGCGAATAAAAAAGCATAATGCTGCTGATGCGGAAAAATAATCGGAATAACCAATAAGATATAAGCTATTTCAAGCTTGGTTGCGAAACCGGCTTGCTGTTTTTTAAAAGGCGGCCATTTAAGAAATTTTAATACCAATGACACAATGAACAAGCGGGCAAATAATAAAACCATCGAAAAAACATGGTAGGGCAAATCAAGGATATTTCTTCTCAGCGACATGGCATAATAATCAGGTACTTTCTCGATAAGCAATGTGGCCAACAGCGTCGATAAGCCATGGAAACTTCTTTCATCAACATCCAACACATGGTTGGTTTTAGTGGGATTTACCAATAACCACCACGATTGAAGCATGTTAAGGTTATATTGATGGCCAATGAACAAAGAAGGCAAGAACATCATCAAAACATAAAAGAAAAATACATAAAAAACCTCTTTAAAAAAGCCCCTATAAATTAAGTACGGAATAAATACCAAAGGAAAGAGTTTAATATTGATGCCAAGTGCAAGCAATGCACTTCCACTTATCGATCGCCCGGTATAGATGCTGTAAATGCCGTAAATACATGTCCATAACATAAGTATGGTAATTTGTGCATGGTGAATGTTTTCGTGCAAAAACCGGAATGAAAAAGCAAAAACCCCAATTAAGAACCAATTTTTTTGTTGTTGACTTAATATTTTATAAAATGAACTTTGAATTAATAAAACCATCAGGTGTATAAACAAAGACAAATTGAGTAACAACCAACAAAATTTCACCCAAAAAAAAGACAAAGTGTAAAAAGGCTTTAAAAACAGAGCAAACAATACAGAATAATAATAACTATAATCGTTGTTGTATTTGTGGTCGTATATATTTAAACCTTTCGATAATTCTCCGGCTGCCCACATAAAAATGTAAAAATCGCCATTGCCCTCGGCCTCTATCAAACAGTAAACAATTGCAAATAATGCAATGCCAAGAAAAAGGTATTTATTTTTTATGTTGCGGAACAAAACAAAGAGGAATTAAAGCTAAATTTAAGTTTTTAGATGCAAAGGCTCGTTAAAATATTTTCAGAAAATACACTTTTTGAAGTGCAATCTGCAAAATTTAAGCAGTGGCTTTACATTTATTTGATTTTGCGTGTCACGTTTTGGTTGAATCAATACAATTTGTTCTTTGGCGAAAATGCCTTGGTTTATTCAAGCTTCCGAAGCATGGGTAATTACAAGGATATAGCATTTATACTGATGAATAGCCATTCGAGTACATTGGCTTATTATTTTTTGTTTGGTTTGCTGCTACTTTGTGCTTTATCGCTGTTTGTGCGCGCCGCAAGACCGGTGGCCGATATTTTGATATGGTTGCTGGTGATTAACTTGCATTACAAAATTTATGCCTCGCTCACAGGCGGCGACTACTTAATCAATCAATTGTTGTTTTTTAATGTTGGCATAGGTCTTTATTCCTTTAAAGTACCGGAGAAATTAAACTTTATCACCAAAATACTTCATAACGGTGCTGTGATTGCCATTATCACTCAAGTGTGTTTGCTTTACTTTTTATCGGGTTTGGCCAAATTAATTGATTTTAATTGGCAAAGCGGCAATGCGCTCGAAATTATTTCGGCTGTGGAACAATTTAAATTAATTGAAACGCCGCACCAGAGCGCTATCAGCAAGGCTCTGTTATTAATATTAAATTACTTGATATTAACTTACCAAGTTTTGTTTCCGGTTTTGGTTTTTAATCAAAGAATCAAAAAAATAGTTTTAATTTTTGGCATCGGCATGCATTTGTACATCATTGCTTTCATGGGTCTGTTTTGGTTTGGAACCATCATGATCATGACCTACGTTTTCTTTTGGCCATTAAAATCAACAACAAAATAAAAGCTTATATTTGCGCATGTTTACAAACGAGCAATTAAAAGATCTAAATGATCGCAGTATCGCGTTAAGGGGGTTTCTTTGACTTCGATAGAAAGAAACACGATTTAGAATTATTAGAAGAAAAAACACTCGATCCCAATTTCTGGAACGATTCTAAAGCAGCAGAAAAAATA
Organism: Sphingobacteriaceae bacterium; assembly: GCA_947453445.1. Taxonomy (GTDB): domain Bacteria; phylum Bacteroidota; class Bacteroidia; order B-17B0; family Aurantibacillaceae; genus Aurantibacillus. The sequence continues at coordinate 5,731 of CANGGP010000002.1, read as the reverse complement.
TTAAACGAAGTCAAGCAAATTAAAAGCTGGACTTCTGCCTATGAATTATTATCACGTCAGGTTGATGATTTAAATACCTTGTATGAATTTTACAAATCGGGTGATGCCACTGAGGCTGAAACTGATCTAGAATTCAAAAACTGCTTGCATGACTTAGAAAAAATTGAATTTAAAAACATGCTCAGGGGTGAAGAAGACCACTTGAATTGTGTTTTACAAATTAATGCCGGTGCAGGCGGTACTGAAAGTTGCGATTGGGCAGGAATGCTTATGCGCATGTATTTAATGTGGGCTGAAAAAAACGGATTCAAAGTTTCTGAATTAGATTATAATGCAGGCGACGTAGCCGGTATTAAATCCATATCACTTCAAATTGAAGGCGAATTTGCCTATGGTTATTTAAAAGGCGAAAATGGCGTGCATCGTTTGGTGCGTATCAGTCCTTTTGATGCCAACGCCAAACGCCATACCAGCTTTGCCTCTGTTTATGTTTATCCCATTGTTGATGACACCATTGAAATCGACATTAAACCGGCTGATATCGAAATTTCGACTTCGCGAAGCGGTGGTGCCGGCGGACAAAATGTAAACAAAGTAGAAACCAAGGTGCAATTATTACACAAACCTACCGGCATTGTGGTGGTTTGTCAGGTTGAGCGCTCACAACACGGTAATCGCGAAAGAGCCATGCAAATGCTGCGTTCACAATTGTACGAACTTGAAATGCGCAAACGCAACGAAAGTAAACAAGCTGTTGAAGACAATAAGATGAAAATTGAATGGGGATCGCAAATTCGATCATATGTTTTGCATCCTTATAAAATGGTGAATGACCACCGCACTGAGTTAAAAATTACAAATGCCGAAGGCGTTTTAAATGGGGATTTGGATGAGTTGATAAAAACCTATTTGATGGCTTACGGCGGCATCCACAAAAAATAATGAAACACACTGTTCACGCAAAAAAACACCTGGGCCAACATTTTTTAAATGATGCCAATATTGCCAATAACATTGCGCAGGCATTGCTTGAAAAAGATGCACAATCTGCCATTATTGAAGTTGGACCGGGCACCGGCATCTTAACTCAGTTTTTAATTGAACAGCCCCATTTTTTGGCTTTGGATGTTGATACCGACTCGGTGGCTTTTTTAAAAGAAAAATACCCGCAACACAAAGATCAAATTTTATTATCCGATTTTTTAGAAAGCGATTTGATTAAATTGGCCGGCAATAAATTCAACATCATCGGAAATTTTCCATACAACATTTCGAGTCAAATCATGTTTAAAGCATTGGAACACAAAAACAATGTTGATTACGTCGTAGGCATGTTTCAGAAGGAAGTAGCCATGCGATTGGCAGAAGGTCCTGGTTCAAAGGTATACGGCATTTTAAGCGTTTTATTGCAAGCATATTACGATATAGAATATCTATTTACGGTAAATGCAAACGTTTTTACTCCGCCGCCAAAAGTGCAAAGTGCTGTGATTCGTTTAAGCAGAAATCAAGTTCAAAAATTAGAATGTGATGAAGTGCTTTTTAAGAGTATTGTAAAAACTGCCTTTAATCAAAGAAGAAAAACCATTCGCAATTCAATCCGCTCTTTGTTTAACAACAACGAAATACGCCATCCCTTATTGGATAAAAGACCTGAACAATTATCCGTTGCACAGTTTGTGGAACTGACAAAATTTGTTGAAGAAAACGGCATCAAAATCAAATAAAAAGCGAAGCATTTTGTGAATGCCTCGCCCTTATTGAATAAACACTATTGTTTAATGATCTTAACCGTTGAAGTGGTTTCGTCGCTAGCTTTTACTTTAATAATATAAACTGCCGAAGGAAGATTTTCGAAGCTTAAGTTCATTTCGTTTGAATCAGAATAAACTTCCATCATTAAATCTCCTAGCATATTATACACTTGTACATTTTTAATCACCTTCTGTGATTGCAAATTAAGCAGTGCAATAATAGGATTTGGAATTGCTTTCAGTACGTTTAATGAATTATCAGTAGATTCTATAGAAGTAACAAAAATTAATTTATTATCTGTTTGATTTGTTGGTACCGGCGCATTAAAATCAAAATAATTATGCGCGCGGTTTTTTAGAACAGTGTTATTAGGAACTCCCGGTTTTAACTTTATCCCATAGCGTACAAAACCATGACTTTTGACTTCATTTGCACTGGCTTCAGGAAGATTGATGCCATCGAAATTAAAAATAACAGCGCGTGAAACATTATCTATTTGTGTATTTACAGGATATGAACTTTGTAACACCTCCAATGTATTTAAATCAAAATTAACATCAATGGTATCAAGTGTTTTAACGTTTATTGCCGGCGCATTTCCTACATTTTGGAAGCCGATGGTATAATAAAACTGCTGGGTACCATATGGCACATCGCCATTCGATTTAAGGCCAGTTGCTTCTGTTATTTTGCCATTAGGATCAAAAGGCCCGCCGATGGTTCTTACCCAATTGTAAGAATTATTATTTAAATTAACATCCGTCAAAGGCGTAATGTTCGCGTAAATACCTATGGTTGAATTAGGAACTGCTGTAGCGCTTACAACAAGACTAAAAGTAGAATAGTAATTAGACCACCACCCATTCACATTCGAAAAATTTGGCACAGCCCATATTAAAGTATCCGCCAAAGCCCCCGAAACAAAAGTTGGCGTTGGACCACTTAATGCGCCCGCATAATTCAGCTGTTTTGGAAGGGTAATTTTAATTTTACCCGGATTTAAAGTACTTGTATTACAAATATTCCACCAATTGTTGAAAAGAGATACCCCAAAAGTAACACCAACCATTGGACTTAATGAAGCAGAGGTGCTAGCGGTTCGCCAGAACCAAATTCCCGGATCTACAATGGATGCAGCAGAATTTTTGTATCCGTATAATAAAGAATTAGTATTTGCAGAAATTGGGATGGTAGTTGTTCCTGTTGTGCAAGCTGTAAAATTAAATATTGAACTGCTTGTGTAAGTTGGATATTGGGTTAAAGAATAAGCTGCGGTTGAAGGTATATACACCGAAAATTTCCCGTCGAAGTAATTCGGATGAAACAACACATTAAAACCTGAGGCATTATAAATTTTCCCCGTTGCATACCAGCCTACCCCGTAATTATCTAAACCATCAAATACACAATTACTGTTACAATCATTGTAAAATCTACCGCTTACTTTACTACATGGAATTGAATTTAAAATGCAGCTAAAATTTACAGTAGAAAGTACATTATTATAAATCATACTTGATTTCACTTCGAAAGTATGAGCCCCTAATGCGCTAAAAGTTGTCGGCAATTTAGGGTACAAATAAAGATAGGTTTGGCTGTTCCAATAATATTCATTAGCCTTAGAAAGTGCATTGATGCCAACTGTACTATTGTATGAACCGAATGCACCTGTGGTAATAATTTTATCATAATTAACTCCATCTAAAAACAAACTATAAGTGCGTGGACTTATGGATGCAGTGGTATTACAATTTAAATAATTAAAAATATTAAAATACATGGTAATAGAATCGCTGCCAATGTTTGAGCAAATGCCTATTGTATTATTAATAGATGTAAGATTTCCATAAGTATAAGTGCCTGCGCTTGAATAATAATTTAAATAACCCACCTGGGTTCCCAAATTTAAGGTGTTTGAAAGTGTTACAGGCAAGTACTGAATTGTATTGGTATTATAAGGTAAGTTAGTATAATTTCCGCAACTTATATTAGCATTAATCCCAAATAAAGGTGCATTAATGGACAAAGTATTTGTTGGGGTTAAGGATTGACTAAATACATAAACGGTGCTTGCATTGCAAGTAGTAATTGTAGGTGTTGAAATATAAGCCGATTGCACACTTCCTGTGGTTGCCATGAATAACAAATTAGCAGGAATGTTGTATATTAATTGTTCGCCTGTATTATAAGCACAATTGTTATTGGCGTCAACGTAAAACTGAATGGCAATGGTGGCGCTGGTTTGTGCTTTATTTTGCAAATTCAAAATTGCAAAAAGCAAAAGGAGTAATGTTTTTTTCATAGGTTATGGATTTAAAGGTTTTAGAATAATGAAAAGTTACAAAATATTATTGATTAAATTAATAATATTTAAACCCGCAGCTACAAAATCTGTGCCGTAAATGAAAAGAAATTAATTCTATAAAAGCCCATTGAGATAGTATTTTAACAAAAGCATCTATCAATATATTCACTCTGCTTCTTAGCCCTGAGTAATAAATCATTTATGTAATTCATATCAATTGTAATTGATACGGTAAGTAAATAAAAAAGCATTTACGTAAAGTGAGCATATACCAAATTGTATGATGGTTTTATTTAATTCAGTAAATGTTTGTCGAAACTAAATTTTATCAATTCAATCCACCTTAATTTATTCTTATTCATGAAGATGAAAATTAATACCAATGCTTGTGTGCAATAAGAAAGTGAAGCTGAAATACATGCACCAATAAGACCAAATTTCAAAATTAGAATATAGGAAGTTAAACCGGCCATAATTAATCCCGAAAGGTTTGCCGAAAGCTGCACCCTCTGCATTCCACGGCCGGAAAAATAATGCGATAAAATACTCGAAAAGCTAATGCATAAAACCCCCGGAGCCAAATAAAGCATCACGTATTTTGTATCATAAAAATCCTTCCCCAATAAATAGGTAAAAAAACTTGCCGGTAAAAAATAAAGAGTTACAACACCCACCAAACTCAACAAAAAACAAACTTTGGCCAACAACAAGGTCAATCGGCCTTGGTTATGCTCATCACGTTGATTGGCCACATGCGTTAACAACAAAGGTGATATGCTGGCACTGATGACCCAAAGTGATTCAACCAATGATGTAGAATTGGCATAAACCCCTACCAAGGCAGATGCACCCAATACATAGTAATTTAATCGGTTGCTTAAAGTATGCGATAAGTTGGCCATTTGATTGATGAATCCATTGCTTAGAATTTGTTTGAATTGAAAACTTTCATTTGCCGATGTTTTATTTTTTTGACCAAACCAAAATGTAAGTCCTGATACAATAAAAGCAGGTACAATGGAAAAATAAAGCGCCGATAAGTAGGCAGAGAATGATTTGTCGCCTTGCACAAGTACAAATTGATACAGGAATATTAACAACATAATGGGTTGTAGCACGGCTAAAAAATTGTAGTGTTTTATTTTCTCTTTACCTAAAATTACAATCAGATGAAATGCATGCAATGAAAATAAAATCGACAGAATGATGACATGGTGTACAAAGGTGTACTCAACAATGCCCAAGATCAATAACAAGAGATTACAAGCCAAAGCCACAAATACGATCCAAAGCAAGCCAACAACATAAACTTTAACCACATTTAATTTAGGTATAAAATAAATTAAGGTTGAGCCACTGTATATTTCAACTACGCTTTGAATGACAGCGATGTTAAGAATCAAAAGCGATATTTGACCTACCACTTCGCTGCCCATTTGCCTTGACGCAATTAATAAAATACACAAATTGATAAGCGCTACCCCGGCACGTGCAAAAAAAGAGCTTATGATGTTTTTAATCAAAATCTATAGTTTTAATATCGCTTCTTGATAAATTTTACTGAGTTGCTGACCTACATGTTGGTAGCTGAATTTTTCGGCGAAGCTTCGCAAATATAAGTGATCAAAAGCATTTGGTTTCAGTGCAAACTTCACAATGGCCTCACGCAAT
>CANGGP010000001.1 GCA_947453445.1 Sphingobacteriaceae bacterium | reverse complement strand
ATTAATAACTGATTGTGATCAACTGCAATATTAATTTCTTCAAATACAGGTGCACATTCAAATTGCGCAGGCGCTACCTCATTGTGTCTTGTTCTTACCGGAATACCTAACAAATGTGATTCGTATTCAAAATCTTTCATGAACGATAAAACACGCTCAGGAATTGAACCCCAATAATGGTCTTCTAACTGTTGGCCCTTTGCCGGCGCATGACCAAACAATGTTCTTCCTGTTTGTTGTAAATCGAAACGGATGTTATATAAAGCGGCATCAATTAAAAAATATTCTTGTTCCCAGCCCAAGGTGCCAATTACTTTGGTTACATTTTTATCGAAATACTGACATACTTCTGTAGCTGCTTTATCCAATGCCGACAATGATTTAAGCAATGGTGTTTTAAAATCCAATGCCTCACCTGTATAAGAAACAAAGATGGTTGGCACACAAAGCGTGTTGCCCCAAATAAAAGCCGGTGAAGTAGGATCCCAAGCCGTATAACCACGTGCTTCGAAGGTGCTTCTAACACCACCGTTTGGAAATGAAGAAGCATCCGGTTCTTGTTGCACCAATTGAGAGCCGCTAAAACGTTCAATGGCTCTGCCATTGCCAATGGGCTCAAAAAAACCATCGTGTTTTTCAGCGGTTGTGCCTGTTAGAGGTTGAAACCAATGTGTGTAGTGGGTTACACCTTTACTTTGCGCCCAAGCCTTCATACAGGCTGCCACTTGATCCGCCATTTTTCTTTCAATGGTCGATCCTTTTTCCATGGCTTCTTGCACACTGGTGAAGCCTTCTTCACTCAAAAATTCACGCATGGCATCAATGCCAAATACGTTGGCACCAAAATATTCACTTACTTGCTTTTTTGGGTGGTTTAATTCCACCGGCGTGCGGTTTACCACCGACTGCATTGCTAAAATTCGTCTTGTACTCATAATATTAGGGGGTTAAAATGAAAAAAATCATATTTTTCACAAAATTACATCAAAAATAGGGGGGGTACAAGAAAAAAAAGCTGTTTTTTGTCAGGTGTTGAAAATTTTGCAATAAAAAACCCCTTTACCGATAAGATAAAGGGGTTGTAAAAAAAATTGGGTCAATTTAGTGCATTAGTACTTTCTTGGTAAGGCTTTCTTTGTCGTTTACAACTTTAATTAATACCACTTGATTTTTATCGGCAATATTTAAATGTACCGATTGTTTTCCTTCAATGGTGATATCATCCATTATTTTTTGACCAATAATATTGTAAGCAGAAACAACAGATTTAGTATTGTCATTAAAATTGGTTTTAACCACAACACCATCTGCATCCTGATTGATTGAAAGATTTGAAGACGCATACAACTCTCCTACCGAAACAGGCGCGGCACCATTTGAGCAAACCAACAATTCAAAACGAGGAGTACTGGTTGTGTCGCTGATGTTAAAAACATAATTTTTCAATTTTAAATCAGTGTAAACGTTCGTTAACTTGTCATGCAAAATCGCGCATGAAGAATAGTTTTCAAATTCAGTGGCGGAAATGGTGTATGTGCCACTCACATTTACTTTTACTAAAATCTGCCAATTTTGATTTTGAGCACTTGAAGGGAAAGAATTAATTGACAGGTAACGTTTCGATTGTGGTTCGTAACTAGAGATAGAAGTGTATTTGCTATAGGAAACATTTCCACCGGCATAACCGGCAGACGAGAACATTTTTAAGGCATCATATTTTCCATAATTACTTGATGCTGCAGGATTAATGCTAAATAAAGCTTCATCGCTATTGTATAGACCATCCAGTTTTAGTTTTATTTTATCAACAACTTTGGTTCCTTTATACATATTTGTCCCGCCACCGGTAAAAGTTTTCATATTCTCATCAAAAACCAAAGTGGCAGCACCAAATGAAGTATTATCAGCAAAAAAACCAACACCTGCAGGAACTATATTACCCATGTTTGTACCACCAACAGTAGACACATAACTGCCTGCGCCTCCGCTTCTGCTGTAACAATACCAAGTGCCTGTAAAACTGCCTGCGTTAACACCGAATGGGTCGCCCAAAACATCTAAATCTATAGGACATGGGTAAGGATTGGCCACCAAGTTAATTCCATCTGAACCACTCACGCCTGAAACAGTACTGCCTGCGCAAGAAAATCCATACTGTGTTAAATAATTAACAGGACCTTGATTGATTGGGCCGGTAAACGACCAAGTTAAGTTGCTAGAGGCACCTAAGCCCGAACCCAAATAAACCCAAAAACCTTTGCCTGCGCTCAAAGAAGTTGCAGAAGTAAGCGAAACATCATAGTCGCAAGTAGTGGTATTCCAATCTTGAATTGAATAAAAACCCCCTGCGCTGCTTGGATCATTTGTACAACCTGTGCAAGTAACCGGGAATGAATTTTGCCAATCACCAATGGTTTTACCTGAAACACCATTGGTACCCATTAAACACCAACCTGTGTTACCGGACGGGAAAAATGAATTCATAACAACATTTCCTAATATAGCGCCTGTAGTTCCCATTGGGGCGACAAAACCATTGTGTCCATTACTTGCAGTAATGTTTAGGTTACCGGCAGAAGTAACAGTTCCATCAAGCACTGAGATGTAGTTATAGATATACAAAGGTGAACCGAGAGTCATGTTTTGACCACCATTATTAATTTCAATGACGCCAATTGTATTTGCGGTTGATGCGAATAATAAACTACCACTAATGGGCACTCCACTTCCCAATCCGATGTATACCGTTGAACTATTTGACACACCCAAACTACCACTGGTAGTGGTTAATTGCACAGCATCCAAACTTAAAACATGTGTACCCACATTCAAAATCCCCGAACCCAAAGTTACCACTCCACCATTTGGGCTAAAATCTGAGCCCAAGGTTACGGAGCTTGAAGTATTGGCGAGGGCCAGATTGAAATTGGACAATACAGTGCTATTATTAAATGTAATATTACCTACATTCCCTGTTCCGGTTAATTTAATGGTTGTACCCGCATTACCATCACCAAAAAAATCTCCACTGCCTGAAATCGCACCTGATATGGTTACAGTGGCATCATGGCTAACCGAAAAAGTGATTCCTGAAGCAATGCTTACATTACTTGCACTTACAACAGCCAAATTATAAGTATCAACATTTGAATTGATAATTAAATTATTAAAAGTCATGCCTTGAACGGAAGTTGAGCCAACGGCATATGCACAATTGCTACCTGCCAAAAACTGCGTCTTAGTAGGGCTGACATTAAAAAACTGATCTGCTTGAACTGTAAGCGTGGCATTGTTTGAAAATTTTAAAGTTGGCTGAGCAGCAGAATTAAAAACAGCGCTAAACGTTAACACGGCATTAAAAGCTGCAACACCATTACCAAAAATGACTATTGCATTAATTGGCAAACTCCAAGCGGAATTAAAATTAACACTTGCGTTATTAGCCGTGAAACTCCAAGTGTTAGCGCCTGAAAAACTTGCAGGAGACCCGCTTGTACCATTAGGAGCCGCACCCCAATGGGCAGGATTGGTATAGGTGCCCCCAGCTTTTAAAACGTATGCAGCAGAAATCCCCTTAAACGCAAAGACAAAAGTAAAAAGGATGAAATAAATTTTTTTCATGTTGATAAAATAATGTTGTAGTAAATGTATAAAAAATTTGGGAATTAAAGGTAATTAAATTTTTGTTAAATCTTACATGAGGTAAGGCTTTAATTTTGTTCGGTGAATCAACCAAATACCTCTTTAATTTGGCCATTTGTAAAAATTAAATGGCTACTTCCTTTTTATTAATACTTTTACGGGTCTGAAAATGAAACGTTTTTTATCCTGCATACTTCTTTTTGTCCTGATAAAGGCCCCCCTTATTGCCCAAAACAACGCCTCCATCAAGGGCTTTGTGTATGATAAAAAAACCGGTGAGCCCATCCCCTTTTCAAGTGTGTATTTAAAAGGCACCACCCATGGCGCCAACACCGATCTCAATGGTTTTTTTAACATCAACCGCATTCCTGCCGGTGATTATCTCCTCATGGTCACGAATTTAGAATACGATACCCTTCAAGAAAAAGTAAGTGTGAGTGCCAGTGTTATCATCAACAAAAAATTATATGTAAACAAAGGTGGGATTAAATTACAAGAGGTGGAAGTGACCACCAAATCAACTGAAAAAATAGAAAACACCAACGTCTCCATTCAAAAAATAGATCCGATTATCATCAATAAATTACCTAGTGTTGGCGAACCCGATATAGCCCAGTATTTACAGGTGTTACCGGGTGTTGTGTTTACCGGTGATCAGGGCGGACAATTATACATTCGCGGAGGATTACCTGTGCAAAACAAAGTTTTGTTAGACGGTTTAGTGGTTTACAATCCCTTTCACTCCATTGGTTTGTTTTCGGTTTTTGATACCGAAATCATGAAAAATGCCAGTGTTTACAGCGCCGGTTTTGGATCAGAATACGGTGGAAGAACTTCATCCATCATGGATGTGACCACCCGCGACGGTAATAAAAAATATGCAAGCGGAAAAGTATCGGCCTCCTTGTTTGGTGCCAAAGCTGTGATTGAAGGGCCTTTTGTGAAATTAAAAGAAAACGGCAACACCTCGGCCTCTTATATTTTCTCGGCCAAACATTCCTATTTACCGCAAACATCCAAAATATTTTATCCATATGCGAATGCCAATGGCTTACCTTTTTATTACACCGATTTGTTTGGCAAAGCGTCGATCAATACCACCGGTGGCAGCAAAATTTCGGTCTTTGGCTTTAACTTCACCGATAAAGTAGATTACAGCAACATCGCTTCCTTTGCATGGCAAAACATGGGCGTTGGCACCAATTTTGTGCTTGTGCCAAATGCCAGCAACATTTTGATTGAGGGGGTTTTTGCATACAGCAAGTACCACATCGATTATAAAAATCCTTCATTGGAATCTGATTCAAAATCAAGCGATGTAAGCAGCGTGAATACAGGTTTTAATTTTGTGAAGTTTTTTGGTATGCAAGAATTAAAGTATGGCTTTGAAGGCATCATCACCACCACTTCTTATGATGTAAAAAACCCATATTATGCGGTGATTAATTTGAGTCGTTCTACTACAGATGTTGCAGCTTATGTAAAACATAAATTTATTGATAAAGACAGGAAAGTAATTTTTGAACCCGGCTTCAGACTTCAATACTACGCTACTTTAGGTTATGTTTCACCCGAACCAAGGGCTGCCTTAAAAATTAATTTCACCAAAAAAATTAGGTTTAAAGGGGCTGCCGGCTTGTATAGCCAAACGCTCATGAGTGCCAATAGCGACAGAGATATTGTGAATTTATTTTACGGTTTTATCAATGCCCCCGAAAGCCAAGATCTAAGCAATAAATACATCGACAAAAACGGCAATGCGCAAACCGTTAATTCTTCCATCCAAAAAGCCAGTCACCTTGTAAGCGGTGTTGAACTCGATTTATTTAAACATTTTGAACTCGATTTAGAAGTGTATCAAAAATTCTTCAACCAAATCATCAATATTAACCGCGATAAAATATACGACGACAACACCACCAATGCTGCTCGTGCGGATGAATACAAAAAAAACTTTGTGGTGGAGCAAGGCCGTGCTCGCGGATTTGACGTGGTGATGAAATACGACAGAAAACGCTTTTACTTTTGGGCTGTTTATTCACTTACATACAACGACCGTTGGGTGGGTAACAATGCAACAGGAACGGTTTCGAGTTATCCGCCAAATTTCGACCGCAGACACAACATCAATTTGGTAAGCTCATACAATTTTGGAAAAAAGAAAAACTGGGAAATTAATTTCAGATGGAATTTTGGCACCGGATTTCCATTTACCCAAACACAGGGATACATCAATCAGTTAAATCCTGCCGGCAACATGAATTACAATTTTAGTACTGCCAACGGTAATTTAAATTATATCCCTGCCACCTTAAATGGCGGGCGCTTACCCGATTATCACCGTTTGGATTTTGGTTTAAAATACAAATACCTCATCAGCGAAAAGAGCACCATGGAAATTAATTTTGGCGCCACTAACCTTTATAACAGGGCCAATATTTTTTACGTTGACCGTTTTACATTTAAACGCATCAACCAATTACCGTTTATGCCAAACGTGAATATGAACATCAGTTTTTAATTGGGTTTTTTTTACGCCGCCAATTTTCTTAAGTTTGATAAGAAATTAAAACGCATGTCTACAAAAATTTACACCAAAACCGGCGATAAAGGAGAAACTTCATTGATTGGCGGCACCCGATTACCAAAACAACATGTGCGTATTGAAGCCTATGGCACCGTTGACGAATTGAACAGCCATATTGGTTTATTACGCGATGTGGTAAAGGATACAGAAACTGTTGCGTCTTTACTTCAAATTCAAGACCGCTTGTTCACCATCGGTTCGCAATTAGCAGCTGATCCTGAAAAAAACAACATGAAATTGCCAGAATTGTATACTGAAGACATTCAGGTTTTGGAAAATTTAATCGATAAAATAAATACCCAAGTACCTGAAATGAAATCGTTTGTTTTGCCCGGTGGTCACATACATGTATCTTATTGTCATATTGCACGCTGCGTATGCAGAAGAGCAGAAAGAGCAATATTACGTGTGGCTGAAAATGAAAAAGTGGATGACATCATTTTAATCTATTTAAACCGCTTGTCGGATTATTTATTTATGCTTTCGCGTTGGCTTGTTCAGGAACTAAAAGTGGAAGAAAAACCCTGGAAACCAAAAATGAGCAAATAATGGATGCTGTTTCGATCGTCGATAAAATGTTTGAAGCCGATGCTTTTAGTCAGTGGCTTGGCATCGAAATATTGTCTGTTTCACACGGAAAAGCCAGCTTGCGCATGCGCGTAAGCAAACAAATGCTGAATGGCTTTGGCATTGCACACGGCGGCATCACCTACTCTTTAGCCGATAGCGCATTGGCTTTTGCCTCCAATTCGGTGGGTAAAAAAAGCTTAAGCATCGAAACATCAATTTCGCATTTGATAAGTTTAAAAGAAAACGATTGTATTGTGGCGAATGCATTCTGTGAATCAGAAAGCAACAAACTTGGGCACTATAAGGTGCAAGTGTCATTACAAGACCAGCCTGAAAAAATGGTTGCACTTTTTAAAGGTATTGTGTATAAAACTTCTAAAGATTGGGAATAAGCTCCTTCCTTATTCCGTCACACTTGCATTTTTCAGAATTTTTATCCAAAAACACTGTTTTTACAACCGCAGCGTTGTTTCAGTATTTTGTTGAATAACATGCTTGGTTGCGCCGTTTGCAGAATATAATTAAATCTCACAAATTAATATTTTATTAATCAATTAAACCCAGTATTTTTGCGCCTAATACGGGTAATTGGTTTTATCTTTGTACTGATAAAATCCCATAAATTTCACCCGAACAATGGAAAATATGAATCAAGCTTTTATAGTAAATGGTGTTCGAACTGCCATTGGTAGTTTTGGCGGCACCCTCTCAACCGTAAGAACAGATGATTTGGCTGCCTTTGTGTTGAAAGAACTCATGAAAAAAAATCCGGGTGCTGATTTTAACAACATTGGAGATGTTATTTTGGGCTGTGCCAATCAAGCCGGTGAAGACAATCGTAACGTAGCCCGCATGGCCTCTTTGTTAGCTGGCTTGCCCATTACAGTTCCGGGCCAAACCGTTAATCGACTTTGCGCAAGCGGTTTAAGCGCCTCCATTGATGCCGCTCGCGCCATTCAGGTGGGTGACGAAGATTTAATGATTTCAGGCGGTGTTGAAAATATGACCCGCGGTCCGCTTATATTAAGTAAATCATCGGCTGCTTTTGGCCGCGATCAACAATTATACGACAGCAGTTTTGGCTGGAGATTTATCAATCCAAAAATGAAAGAACTTTTTGGTGTAGATGCCATGGGTGAAACAGCCGAAAACGTTGCTGAAAAATACAAAATCAACCGCCAAGACCAAGATGCCTTTGCTTTTAGAAGTCAACAAAAAGCAGCCAAGGCCCAAGCATCAGGTCGATTTGAAAAAGAAATTTCAGTCCTAGAAATTCCTCAGAAAAAAGGCAATCCTCTTTTATTTGCTAAAGATGAATTTGCTAAGCCCAATACCAACATGGATAGTTTGGCGCAGTTAAAAACGGCCTTTAAAAAAGACGGTACTGTAACTGCAGGCAATGCATCAGGACTAAACGACGGAGCAGCCGCTTTGTTGTTGGCTTCTGAAAAGGGACTCAAACAAAATAATTTAGCACCGCTTGCACGCATTGTATCAAGTGGCGTTGTTGGTGTTGAACCACGCATCATGGGCATTGGTCCGGTTGAAGCCTCGAACAAAGCTTTAAAAAGGGCCGGGTTACGCATGCAGGACATTGACCTGATTGAATTGAATGAAGCCTTTGCAGCACAAGCCTTGGCATGTACAAGGTCATGGGGCTTAGATGATCAGGATGCAAGACTAAACATTAATGGTGGTGCCATTGCCTTGGGTCACCCCTTGGGCATGAGTGGTGCACGCATTTTAAATTCAGCAGCAATCGATTTGCACATACACCAAAAACGTTATGCTTTAGTTACCATGTGTATTGGGGTTGGACAAGGATATGCGGTGATAATAGAACGTTGTTAGATTCAAAAAATATAGAAATTATGGTACACAATTTATCCCTACAAAACTCAATTCTAAATCAGTTTATTGCTGAATTACGAGACGTAGATGTGCAAAAAGACAGCATGCGTTTTAGAAAAAACCTTGAAAGATTAGGTGAAATTTTTGCTTACGAAATTAGCAAAACACTGGCCTATAAAACTGTTGAAACAACAACGCCTTTGGGTGTTTCAGAAACCAAGCAACTCCAAAGCCAACCGGTATTAGCCACCATTTTAAGAGCCGGTTTACCATTTCATGCCGGTTTTTTAAATGTGTTCGATAAGGCCGAAAATGGATTCATTGGCGCATTTAGAAAAGAACACAAAAACAATAATTTTGAAATTGTTTTAGATTATTTTACAAGTCCAAATCTCAACGACAAAACCCTTATTTTATGTGATCCAATGCTGGCTTCAGGCTTGTCGATTGTAAAAACATACCAAGCCATGTTAAGCCATGGTACACCGGCACACATTCACCTCGTTTGCGCCATTGCAAGCAGTGAAGGCATTGCTTATGTTAAGTCACACATGCCTTCAACCAATTTCACCATTTGGTGTGGTGCCATCGACGAAGAACTTACCGCCCATGCATACATCGTTCCGGGATTAGGCGATGCAGGTGATTTAGCATTTGGAAATAAACTTTAAATAGATTCATGTTTTCACAGACAAACATTTCATTCGAAAAATCAAAGAGCATCAACCGATTGCTTCAGGACTACTTAAACAAGAATGAAAAAACAAATGGCTTGTATGAATATTTTCCGGATATCGACGGTTTTAGAAAACTAATCGAAAGCAAACCATTTCAAAATATTGATCGTTCTGCACTTTACGCTATCGTGCAACATCAAAACATTCACCTCAGCGAACATAGTGAAAAAAGCAAACAGAACATTCTTTCCTTAAAGGAGAAAACCACTTATACGATTACCACAGGCCATCAATTGTGTTTGTTTACCGGACCGATGTATTTTATCTATAAAATACTGAGCACAATAGCACTTTGCGAGAAATTAAAATCTGAATTTTCTGACTGTAACTTTGTGCCTGTTTATTGGATGGCCAGTGAAGACCATGATTTTGAGGAGATTAATCATTTCCATCTTTTCGGTAAAAAAATAGAGTGGCACAGTCAACAAAGTGGAGCTGTTGGAGACTTTAAAACAGATTCGCTCGAAGCGGTTTTCGAGGAGCTTAAAGGCGTTTTGGGCGACACTGAAAATGCCCAAACCTTATTACAATTGTTCGAGCATTCGTATTTAAAGCACAATTCACTGAATGAAGCAACCAGATTTTTGGTCAATCATTTATTTGGTGAATATGGACTGGTGATTATTGACGGAAACGATCTAGAATTTAAAAAACAATTCATCCCCTTTTTTGAAAAGGATATTATTGAAAACATTCCTTACCATTCTGTACAAAAAACCAATCTGTATTTAAGTGAACAAAATTATCCAATACAAGTAAACCCGCGCGAAATCAATTGTTTTTTTATGAGTGAACAATCGCGAAAAAGAATTGAACGTAAAAACGAGGGATTCGGTTTGGTAGGCGAAGAAAAAGTTATTTCGGAAGCTGATTTAAAAACCACAATTAATAATTCACCTGAAAAAATTAGTCCGAATGTTGTATTGCGACCAATGTTTCAACAACACATTTTGCCGAACCTGGCATATATCGGCGGTCCCGGTGAATTGGCCTATTGGCTCGAGTTTAAAGAAATGTTTGAAGTGATGGGTGTACAATTTCCGATTCTTGTACCACGGAATTTTTTCAGCATCATTGATCGTGGTCAAAAGAACAAAATTGACAAACTCAAGCTTATGCCGGAAGATTTCTTCAAAAGCGAAAAAGAAATTATTGATGGCTTTCAAATACAAAACAATGCCGTATTTGAATTACAAGATGAAAAAACCGAATTGGAAAAGTTATACAATGCCATTTTAGATAAGATTAATCTAGTAGATAAAAGTTTATCAGGCAGTATTATGGCTGAACTTCAAAAAAACCTTAATGGTTTAAACATCATTGAAACCAAGGCCAACAAAGCCTTAAAGCAGAAGTCGGAAACTGAAATCAATCAAATTAAAAGCATCAAGCAAAAACTTTTTCCTGATAATGTTCCCCAAGAAAGGTATGATAATTTTGCGCCTTATTATTTGAAGTACGGACCCTCATTTATTGCTGAAATATACAAACACATCAATACCTTCGATTTTAACCATCATTTGCTAATAGAAGATTAAATTCACTTACTGCTTCACAACAAGGGAATCATGAAAAAAAAACAATGGATACTTGTCTTAATTATATTACTGCCTTCAGCCTTGTGGCTAATACTTGAAACCAGCACCATCAATTCTAAAAAATTACCCCATTACGGTCCAAAAAAAGTAATCGGACCCAAAGACACTTCGTATTATACAATAGAAGATAAATTTTTTAATTTTCAGACGAACGACAGTGCCTCACTGGTTTCAGAATCTATCAATGTCGAAAAACATCCCTTGTATGCGATTTGTTTTATCAAAGATCAATACAGCACCGAATCATACCGAATACCCGGCTTGTGGGAGTATTTAAACTACAAAAAAAATAAAATTGAGCACATACCGGTATTTCTGGTTACCGAAAACAAAAAAGGTGTTTCGGCCATTTACAAGAACTTGAAAAAACTCAGCACCTTCGAAAATGTATTTTTTAAGAACACGGCACAATTCAATTTTGATAGCATTAACGCCACCTACTTTAAAGAAAAACCCTATTATGTAGATTTTAGCTTTTTTGTTTTGGTAGATGCAAAGCGTCAGTTGCGCGGATATTACGACGGTCGTTACGTCGCCGAAATAAAACGATTAATCGATGAGTACCAACATTTGCGTTTAAAAGAAGAGAAACAACGTTTATTGGATAAGAATGAAATTAAAAAAGAAAAGTAATTTACTGAAAGCCTTGCCTTTTTTGTTGTTGATGAATTGTCAAACAAAAACACCAACGGTCACTTTGCCAATTATTGGAGAAAAAAAAATTGTAAACGGCGATACAGTATACCATCGAATTGGTGCATTTAAATTATTAAACCAATCGGGTGATACGGTGAATGAAAATACTGTAAAAGGTAAAATTTATGTGGCCAATTTTTTCTTCGCCACTTGTCAAAGTATTTGTCCTAAAATGAGTAATTATTTGGTATGGGTGCAAAAACAATTTAAAGAAGTCGATTCTGTTTTAATTTTATCGCATTCGGTAAATCCGATGCACGACACTGTGGCTGTGTTGGCCAATTACGCGGGCACCTATGGGGCCATCAAAAACAAATGGCACTTGTTAACCGGTAACAAAAAATTAATTTACGATTTAGCAAAAACGAGTTATTTGGTAAATGCTTTAGAAGATGACGGCAGCGCCGAAGGCTTTTTACACAGCAATTTATTTTTACTGGTGGATGGCGAGGGAAGAATTCGAGGCACTTATGATGGCACCGATAGCTTGTCGGTAGTTCAACTCATCAATGATGTTCAGGTACTCAGAAGACACTAAAAAAAAGCCCGGGTTTACCGGGCTTTTAAATTAGTTTTTATTTTGTTTATTGGTTTTCTCAATCAATTCTAAAGTTTTCAGCATTTCAACCACTTGTTCTGAGCCTAATCGTTTAGCCTTGATACGTTTGTCTTTATCCAAAATGTAAATAACCGGTGTAGAATAAATATCAAACTTCTCTTTTAAGTTGTTGATGTGAATCGGATCAAATACATGGATAAAATCAGTTAATTTCTTTTCAATGATGAACTTTTTCCAGTTGTTATATAATTCATCTTTCGTTTGAACTGCAAATACTTTGAAGTCGATACTGCCTTTTATATCCTTTAAAGCTTCATGAAGTTTTGGCACTTCGGTTTGACAGTGGCCACAATCTTCGGCCCAAAAAATCAATACTGTGTACTTGGCTTGTAAAGCGTACAATGTTTTATAAAGTGGTGTAAGGCGATCAACATTCTTTAAATAAATATCAGTAATACTTTTACTTGAACTGGCTGTATCAAAGCCCATTTTTCGCACCATTCCGCCGTAGGTGGTATCGATACAATATAATTCAGGCACTCTTGAATCTAATAATAAGTTGCGCATGATGTCAACGCGTTCCTTAATTTTCCCTACTGTTTCTTCGGTGTACACCTTTGAAGCGCGACCACTGATAATGTATTTATCGGCAATGTGCACAAAAACTTTATCGAAGCCCATAATTTTGCTTTGCTCAAATTTATAAGTGAAGTAGCCAATCAACATGTTGTAAACTAAATTTTCAGGTTCACATTTTGCCAACACCTTATCAATTTCTTTTATCACTGTATCCGGGTGCATCAAAATAACGTTGTCGAAATATTTCTTTACGCGGTCGTCAAAAAACGGTGTGCGAATAATTCTTTCATCTTTAAAGTCGATGCCATCGAAAAAATGGTTTTTGTAATAGTAGTAAGTATAAACACTGTCCGGACGGCCATTCTTTGCCTTAGGCACATCGGTGGGTTCTTTTTCTGTTTTTAAATTTAATACATCATACAAATAAGTACCTTTTACTTTGTTCATGAAAGATGTTTCGTAGTTTTTTACATCTTCATTAAAAGCCTTCACCTTATCGTTCATAAACTTGGTGCTATCTTCCTTGCTTTTGCCCTTGGTTTGATCTCTGACTTTCCCAAAGTCAACATTTTTTTGTGTGATGTAATTGATGTAAGCAAAAAACTGTTCATTTTCTTTATTACCGCTTACTTTCAAATTTTTTACTACATCAGAAGCGTCGGTATTAATGGTAAATTTTTGATTTTCGTTAATGAATAAATCAAAATAAATGGATTTACCTTCACTCACCAAAGTATAAACTCCTTTGTCGAGTTCTTTGTTACCTTTAAATTGAATTTGTCCGTTTTTAATTTTTTTACATGTGTCGGCTATGTACTGTGTATCCCAGGTGTATTTCACCAAGTACACCATGGTGTCTTTACATCCTTTAAAATTAATTTTGATGTCGTAACCACCATTTTGGGCCAATGAGTTAAAAGTTAAACCGGCAATTGAGGCGAGCAAAAAGATACTTTTTTTCATTTTCATGGTTTTATTGTTTTCTAGAGTTATTCATTTTTAAGTTGGCGTCAATCTCTTCAAGTTTATTGATAATACTAACCACTTGATCGGATGCCAATTTTTTTCCCTTGATGCGTTTCTCGCTGTCGAGTAGGTAAATAACGGGAGTACCTTGAATGTCGAAGGTTTCTTTTAAATTGTTTAAGTGAATGGGATCAAACACATTAATAAAATCGGTGAGTTTTTTATCAATGACAAATTTTTTCCACGATACATACAACTCTTCTTTGGTTTGAACTGCAAACACTTTTAAATCCACTTTGCCTTTTAATTCTTTTAGTTCTTCACTTAATTTAGGTATTTCGGTTTGACAATGGCCACAATCGGCTGCCCAGAATACCAATAAAGTATATTTGGCTTTCACCTCATACAAGTGCTTAAACATGGGCAATAATTTGTCGTAGTTTTTATTGTATAAGTAGGTAGCACCTACACTTGTTTTTGCGGTATCAAAACCCATTTGCAAAACTTTTTTACCGTCGGCTGTATCGATAGCAACAAAATCAGCCACTTTAGAGCCCGGTAATAAATTTTTCAGAATATTGATGCGTTCTTTTACTTTCACAATTGTTTCGTCAGAATAATAACCGTTAGTGGCACCATTAATAATATAATTGCTGGCCAAATGAACAAACACTTTTTCGAAGGTGTTGCAATTGCCCATTAAATCGAAACTCATGGCCTTATTGGTTTCGTATTTATAAGTAAAATGCCCTACCAAAGTATTAAACATTAAGCTTCCGGGGTTACATTGTTTTAAAATACGGTCAAGTTCTTTAATCACCGAATCAGGATGTTGTGGAATTACCTGTTCAAAATAACGCTTAAGTCGATCGGCAAAAAATGGCGTAAACAACACACGGTCATCTTTAAAATTAACACCATCAAAGTAATGGTTGCGGTAGTAATAATATTGATAGGTGCTATCCGGACGGCCATTTTTGGCCAATGGAATGTCTTTTGGATATTTCTCGGTTTTTAAATTCATTAAGTCACCAACAAAATTGCCTTTGTTCTTGAGCATAAAATCAACATCAAATTTGGAAATTTCATCGTTCATTGATTTTTGTTTTTCAGTCACAAATTTTAAACTATCAGCCTTACTCATGCCTTTGGTTTGATCTAAAACCTTACTCACTTCCCTGTTCTTTACAGTCATGTATGTAACATAAGTAAAGAACTGCTCATTTAATTTTTCATCCGTTACTTTCAATGTGGTAATGACATCATTGCCATCCAAACTCATGCTGAAATTTTGGTTGTTATCGACAATAAATTGGAAATAGAATGAATTGCGTGATTGGTTGGCTAAAAAATAAACCCCCTTTTCAAGAGGCGCATTACCTTTGAATTCAATTTTACCGTTTTTAATGTGTTTGCAACTATCTACAACCGGCAGTTGATCAAAAAAATACCTGGCCAAATAAACTGTAGAATCTTTACAATTTTTAAAATTGATTTTAATGTTATATGCCTTTTGGGAAAAAACAAGATGCGTTGAAAAAATAAAACTGAGCAAGAATAGGTAGATTTTTTTCATCGTTGTTTTAATGTTTTAATTAAGGTTACCAAAAATAGTAATTGAATCAGTTTACTTACAATCTTCGCGCCAATTTTTTATTGAAGCCTTTATAAAATTTGTTAAATCCATGTCAAATTCACCAATCTAAGCCAATTTGAAGCAATCTTGGGACTTTTAAAAAAGGCTTTATTAGCTCACAAAATGATGAATAATTAATACATTTGAATTCAAAGCTTATCCATTGAAACGATTCTTATTTTTTATCCTCGTTTTTGCTACCTTTTTATCAAAGGCACAAGTTGTTGATACCATCACGCAAAAAATAAAAACTGCCGAAATGGAAATAAAAAACTTGGGTAAAACGGCTTTTTATAGCAAAAATGAAAGGGAAAGGATTAAAGCCAACAAAGAAATATTGGCCGCGTGGAATAAAATTATTGATTTTCCCGAAGTTTTAAATTACGGTTTTGATAGTTTGAAGCGTGATTTTTCGATATTAAAAGCAGATGACGGAAAATTTAAATTAATTACCTGGAATATTTTTAAGGATGAAGGCACGTATTTTTATTTTGGTTTTTTGGCCGTGAACCAAAGTAAACGCATTAAAACAGGTTTTTTAAGACATAGCATGCTTCAATCTTATGAAAGCTTTCAGTTGCAAGATAAATCAGCATTGATTAAAAGTCCTGAAAGCCACATTGGTGGTGTCGACAAGTGGTTTGGGATGTTGTATTATAAAATTATTAGCTCAGGTGATTTTTATACATTGCTTGGATACGACCCGAATGATAAATTAACACAACGCAAATTTATTGATATATTATCTTTTAAGGCCGACGGCAGTGCGGTGTTTGGTAAGGATGTTTTTAAGTTGCCAAAAAAAAATCCGAAACGAATGATGTTTGAATATGGAAGCGGTGTGACAATGAGTTTGCGCTATGATGAAGATAATCAACGCATCACCTTCAGCCACTTATCGGCAAAAGAAGACGGTAATATGCTGGATGGGCAATTTCAGTTTTATGGTCCGGATGGTAGCTTTGATGCCTTTGTATTTAAAAAGGACAAGTGGAAAAACGATAAATGGATGTTGGTAGAAGACATTGATGCACGGAATGTGAAATCAAAAAACGACAATGCCGAGAAACCCAACCCTAAAAAGCAAAAACCAATTTATAAAGCCAAATAGGCTTGGTGATTGTTACTAAAATCTTTCAATTATTTATTCGCTGCGGTGATAAGCCTGCTATAGATTTTTTTCTTTAACAACAATGCCATGATACAACCGAATGAATTGGCGATCATGTCGTTTTTATCGGCGCTTCGGTTCACAAAAACGGTGGCTTGCATAATTTCGAGACTGATGCCGTATAACACAGAAATATTGAGAAACAAAAAGTTGTAGTAATTTTTGAGTTGTTCTTTTTGCACAAGCATCAATAACAGGGTGCTTAAGATAAAAAACATGGAGGCATGCACAAACTTATCGAAGCTGAGTAAATCTAACCAAGTAAAACTTGGAATGTATTGCCCGGGTGTTGCGCACAACACAAAAATTACCAATGCCCAAACAAGGCTTAGTTGCCACAAATTACGGTAGATGAATTTCCACATATAAAAAAAGCCCTTTTGATATCAAAAGGGCTTGATAAAATTAATTTTAGTGCTTAGGCACCAATTAAAGTTTTGTAAGCATCAGCGCTTAACAAACCGTCGATTTCAGAAGCATTGGTGATTTTTAATTTAATCATCCAACCTTTACCATATGGATCGGCATTCACACTTTCAGGCGCTGAATCAATATCTTTATTCACTTCCAAAACCTCACCGGTTAATGGCATAAACAAATCACTAACGGTTTTAACCGCTTCAACTGTACCGAAAACGGCATGTTGTTCAACTGTTTCGCCAATGGTGCTAACGTCAACATAAACAATATCACCCAATTCTTTTTGGGCAAAATCAGTAATTCCTACTGTGGCGATATCGCCTTCAACGCTAACCCACTCGTGGTCTTTGGTGTATTTTAATTCACTTGGAAAATTCATAGCTCTTTTTTTGTGCTACAAATGTAATTGTTTTTTTAAATCTGTGCTTTTTTATGAGAAATTAATTCTTAAACTAAACCCACCATTGATGTTGGAGGTTGGGAAGGATGCCGAAGTTTGCGGTTTTTGCTTGATCCAATCGAAAAACAAACGGAAATTAATGTTTGGCGTTAATTGGTAATCGGCTGAAGAACGCATGGTTAAAATATTGGCCCCACCTGTTGGTTGGCTACTTCCATCTGTTATGAGGCGAATTACATTGATGTTTTTACGGTAGCTTAAATCAACACGCACTGTTAACGGACTTTCAAGCGGTTTACCCTGAATGCTAAGTTTGCCCAATTTTAATTTTGCCACACGGTAACCTAATCCAACCACATATTCCTGCCCTTTGGTTTCGATAATTTGGAAGGCCGTTAAATTCAGATTGGTTGTTTTATCACGTTTCATTTCAATATTCGCCGACCAACCCGGTTTATTGAACATCAAATCAAATTTCACCAAAGGGTCGAATCTTTCGCTGAGTGTAACCGAATTAATATTATAATATGGGATAAAGTTAGGCGTGGTGCCTTGGCCAGTTTGCACAGGCATTCTTTGATCTTGCGTTTTTCCATCGGGATTAAACAAGATGTTATTATTGAATGAATTGATACTGTATGTACTTCTATAAGCGTGTCGAATGGTAATGGCACGGAAAGTTTTTTTGAATGCTTTAATTTTACCTAAACCATCCCATGTGGCAGTCCAATTTGGCAATGGAATAGCGGGAAAAATATGTTTGGTGTCGTAATTCTTTACATCTCGGCCTACATAAACTCGGTTAAAGGCGCCTAATAAAACATCTTGTTGGTTTTGCGAATAACCATCGTAAAAACCTTTCCCCGTAACAGTGTTGGTGAGGGGTACTCCGTTTAAATTTCCTGAATTGGCAATTGATAATTCTTTGGCGACATCATCTCGGGTCTTCATAAAATCATCAAACAGATTTGACTTAATTGGATCATTGCCGTCTTTAAAAGTTTTAAAATTATTAAAGGTGGTGATGTTGTAATTACCTGCAACATTCGGACTGGCATTTAAAACATAACCGTTAAAGTCGCGATCATAATAATTAGGAATTAGGCCATTATCGGTAGTGGCACGTACAATAAATTCAGAAATATTTTTTGAATAAGAATAATTACCATTTAATTCAATTTTTAAGCTTGAATGCGGTTCAATATTGGCCCTAAAAGTAACATCTGTTTTTTGATTTTCGGTGTATGCGGTAGTTTGGCCTACGTTAGGTGCAATCCAACCATTGTTAATACTTCGCTGTCGGATATTACCATCCGCTAAGCCGGTTGTGAAAAGGAAACCGGGGGCTTGGTTATTTTGAAAATCCATTCCACCATATTGTGAACTGGGTTTAAAATTCGGCATTAATTGCCCACCTGATTTTTGATACGTTAAGGATAAATTTTTCACCATCATTAGTGTTTTAGCCATGATTTGGGCAAAGTCGCTAATACTCGATGTTGGCGTGGTCACCGATTCGGCGGCGGCAGTCCCTTCTTTTTTTCCGCCATTCGACGGCGCACCCTTGGGGGCTTTTTTACCACCCGGTAATTTTGGTGGCGGATTATTCACCCTTTTAAAGAATGGAATTTTGTTGTAAAATTTCATCATGTCGAAATTGGCCGTGAAATTTTGTGTATTGGTGTTTTGAATGGTATTACCAATACTATCAGCAGCGGCAAAAGGACGGCGATTCCAGGTATATGTTCCTTTAAATGTATAATTGGATTTTATAAAGTCAAAAATATAAATGCGGTTGATTGGGATATCGACATTCAAATTCATGTTTTGACGAAACACGGTGTTTTCACCAAACCTTCCCTGGGTAGGATTTGTTTTGCTGTCGCGTTGAATGCCGTGTAAGAATGTATTGATTACTGAATCACGATTGCCTTTATCTGATTTCCACGACTCGCCATGTGGCTCCAATATTCTTCCTTCGTTATTGGCTGAGTAATCGAATTTAATAGATTTGCTGATGTTCCAAATTAAGCTGTATGAACGGGTCATTGTAAAATTTTTATTTACCAAAGCCGGATTTACAAAGGCATCTGAAGCTCCGCCGTAAAAACTGGTGATGTCGCGATTTTTCACGGCAGCATACGTTCGGTTAACATCCATTGAACTTGAAAAACTGTTCGGCACCAATTGAACATTAAAATCATGAATTAATCCCAGCCATTTATTATCCAAAAATTTCATTTTGGCAAATGGTTTTAAGGTAATGGGGTTTTTGACCGTGTAGGCATATTGTAAATTACCTCGGTATTGGCGGCTGTAATTGTATTCAACATTTACACTGCGTTTAAAAATTTCGTTATTGGCGAAAGTGAATGAAAAATTACTGATGTCGAGCGGCATTGGTTTCGCCTTCGGCCTTTTGAGTCCTTCAACCCTAACATTACTTAAATTAAAGCCACGCCTTTGCGTAAAATCAACAGTGTGTTGTGTGATGCTATCTTTTAATCCATCGCTGATGGCCGATTTTTTTATATCGGTCATAAGCACATCCGGATCTAATGGATTATACAAAGGGGTAATTTTTGTTTGACCATAATTAAAGAATATTGGAAGTGTTAGTTTTAAACTTGAAGGGAAAAATTTACCGGCGTTAATAGATGTATTAACATCCCACACGGCATTTGTTTCGCGGCTTCGATCATTGATTTTACTTTCAACCGAACCCCAATATGGCGATTTGTATGTGCCTGTCATGGCCACTGTTCCCAAATCGGCGAGCTTTGCTTGCACCTGACCTGTTGTGGCCCATCCGCCCGCATTATTAAATTCAGTTAAGCGCAATTCGTTGATCCAAATTTCTGCGCAATGCGCCAAGGCGTCGGTCGACTTTTGATTGCGCACACCCACCATGATGCTTTTGATGGTTGCCAAATTTGGATTTCCCACAATGGTAACAGTATAACCGCCTTTATCGAGAGAAAAGGGCGTTGCAAATTGGTTCAAATTGGTGTAACCGTATTTTATATTGCGTTGTTCTTTTACCGCGGTGATATCGGCGAAATTAAAATTCACTTCATTTTCTTTTGGCCACACGGCGTAACGTGCATCAACACTGTTTGGATCATACACTCCTTTTGGCGTAAGTTTTAATGGAATTTCATATTCGTAATAGTTATTGTTGTAGTCGGTTCCAACTCTAAAGAACAAATGCAAATCACCATCGTTAAGCGGTTGGTTATTGAGTTGTTCGGCATGTACATTCATTTTAATGTTTTTGAACATGCGTGTATCCAATTCCACATTTTTAAAAATGGCACGACTGTCGCCGTCTTTTAAATCACACACACGCATTTGTAAGGCTTGTTCGTTGAGCAACACCAAATTGGTTGTTTGTACATTTTGCTGTTGATCAATATCGGGCGGCATCACATAATTTACAGGTACTTTGCTTGCATTTTCTTGTAAGCTTACTGCCGACACATCAAAGCTGGTTTGGTTGTTATCGGTTGAAATGTATTCGCCATTTTGTTTTAAATCGAATTGATAACGGCGCCAGTCGCTTCGCACCAGCTCAAAACGGGCCAAACGCACCAATACAGGTTTATCAAAGCCCTTCATAAACACACGCATGAATCGAATAGAATTAAAGCCTTCAATTTGTCCGACATTGCTTTCGAATTGTGAGATTGGAATTTTAAATTGATACCATTTAACTGTTTTGGTTACACCACTAAAATCGGCTGAGCCGTTAAAAGCATCCACAATAAAGTTGGTGCCAACTGAGGCAGGGTTAATGGCTGAGGAAGAAATTTTTACATGGTACTGATAATAATTTTCGGCTTCACTTAAAGTGTTGTCTTTGTTTACGTCTTCGATGTTTGGTAAAGTGGTAGCACCTGTAGGATAGTTGCCGCCTTTTGGATTGGCGTTGTTGTATTGTCCTTCGGTTGGTGAATTGCCTTCAGGATTGTTATAGCGCGAATATCTTCTGAGTGTTTTAAACTGTGCGGCATCATAATCATCTCCTCTAAAAAAGTGGTAACGGTCGGTTGAAGGATCACTTAAAAAGTTTTTAATGGCCAAAGCATTTTGGTCGAAAGCCGTGGCGTCGGAGGCGGCAGCCAATTGTGTTTTAAAGCGATCTCTTTCGCCTTCATCACCTAAACCATCGTAGCCTACATCTTGCAGCGGTCGGTCGTTATTATCTTGCGAAAAAGCATTGATGATTGGCGGTAGCACCGGCACATTGGCCACGGCATTGGTGTCGACTTTTAAATTACTTGCAATGGATGAAACACCCGGAATACCATTTTCGTAAACCATTCTGCCGTCTTTTACAATGTCTTCTGATATATTTCCCAAATCAAAATACAAATCACCCGATGGCAAACTATTGGCATCAAAACTTGAGTCGGTTTCTGCATTATAATCTTCATTAAAAGGATCCATCATCCAAAACTGAATGTACTCAACA
Organism: Sphingobacteriaceae bacterium; assembly: GCA_947453445.1. Lineage (GTDB taxonomy): Bacteria > Bacteroidota > Bacteroidia > B-17B0 > Aurantibacillaceae > Aurantibacillus. The sequence continues at coordinate 139,894 of CANGGP010000001.1, read as the reverse complement.
TTGGCCGATTGAAAATCGTTGGTTTCTAAACGGCGCATGATGCCGCCCCAACGGGTTTTGGGTTGATTTAATGAGCCGTCTTTTGCAATCCCTTTCGAGATGCCGGTAATCGGATTAACGTCGTAGTTATATGGCCCGCGTTCGTTCGGATAAAATAACAAATCCAACATTGGTAAAACAACCTGCTGACCGTTAGGTGGTATTTTTCCGGGGAACAATTCGGTTTCAAACACTTGGCGCCACATGTTGTTTGAAAAGAGTTTTTTAGGTTGGTAATAATCCGGCGTGGTTCCACCTTGCAATCGTGTAAACATGGCATCTACATTATACCAGTTAAAACGTGCGCGGTTAATGCCGGGTTTAAAACCATCTTTAGATGCTTCAGGAAACAAGGCTGTTTGTCCTTGCGGCACACTGGCCAACACCCATGAGTTGGCTCCTTTGATATCAATCAAGGCCACCGAGCCTTCAAAATCATCGATGTATGAATTGCCGCCATTTTTACTGATGGCTTTTGCATTACCCGGAAATAATTTTGCGATTTCACCGCGGGCACTGATGGTGCTCATTTCCTTGGTGCTATAAAAGGGTAATTTATCCAATAAGCGTGTTAAAAATGGGGCTTCTGAACGGTAAGTAAAATCGGTTCCAATAATGGCATTGGTTACAGGCTCTTCGCCAATGGCTACCTTGGCAGTGATTGGTCGTTCGCTGAACCGCAACAATGTACTTCCAAGAGTTAGGTTACGGCCCGCTTTATAATCGAGCCTTGTGCCAATTAAATTCTTTTGTTGCACACTGAACAACGAATTACTTTCCAATGAAACTTTAATGGTGGCACCGGAATTTAAAATACCGTCGTTGATAATTTTTACGCGACCCAAGTTATAATCCACTTGGTAATCGATATTTTCGGCAAGTTGCACACCGTTAGCAGTCACCACTACCGCGCCTTGCGGAATATTTAAAGCATTGAGGGCAATTTCTGATCCTGATGAAGAACGGTATGACCCTTTAATTTTGTAGCGATTTTTATTTTGCACAAAAGTGGCAGACACTTTGGTTGAATCGTATAATTCGGTGAAAATATAACGGTTGGCATCCGGAAAATCGGCATCGGCAAATTTCTTCGCCAAACTTCTGCCAAATGGTTCAACGGTTGGAAAATAAGCTCTACCATTTGATTGTGAAATGGTGAAGCCGTTTACAAAATCGTATACACCATCCGGATAACGGTCGCCATTCACACTTAATTTATCGCAGTTTAATACTTTAATCAATTGTTGGCCATTCACCAAACCGGTTGCTGATCCGGCCGGAATGTAGGGTACATCCACACCTGTTTCGATGTTGTTATAATACACATCCAATTTAAAATCTTGTTGATTGAGGTTGTATGCACCCAATGAATACACATTTTTCATCATCAATTTCCATACAGGTTGACGCACATTCACCACTGTACTCTTTAATAATTTGGCAACGATCAATTGTTTGTTGTCGGGAATGTTATCACTGAATTCACCAACCTGATAAACCTTTCCGCCATAAGTGAACTGATACGACACGGCGAGGGATTGGTCGTTATTTAATTGTTGGTTCAGTGAAATATAACCCAAGCGGGGATTGAATGTAAATTCGGTGGCATTTAAACGGCGGGCATTACGAATGATATTAAAATCGCGGCTTCCCATCATAAAAACACTGTCGGGATTATATATGTTTATGCCTTTTGTGCGTGATGAAAGACTTGAAGACACCACATCAATGTTACGGTCTAATAGTAAACCATTGAGTGTATTGGTCATCATGGCATACAAATTATTGGCATCGTTGCGTGGCACACTATCGAGCGGAAAATTATCACGAATTGACAAAGCATTGTATGAAGCAGGCACACCATGTAATGCCGGTTTGTAAACGAAGGCGGTATCTTCTGCCAAATCTTCAAATGCCACCACGTTGCGGGTTTGTTCTGAACTACCGTTGATGCCCAACAAATAAACCTCCACCTTGGTAATCATAATGGGTGTTGTAATCACAGGGATTGTGGTCATCCAAGAATCATATTTTTCTCTGAAATAATGCGAAAGGAAAAAGTGTTTGTTGCTTTCGTAATTATCGGCACCCATTGTAAATTGTTGTGATTGCGCACCCCCCTGAACCGTTATCTCTTGTTTTTTACCCTTTTGCTGAGAGAAAACTGTGGTGGCGGTTAATTTACCAAATTGCAATTGGGTTTTAAATCCAAATAAAGTTTGACTTCCTGAAATGAGGGAACTGTTTAAAGGCAATGTTACATTCCCTGCTTCAATTTTTTTAATGATTTCATCTTCATAACCGGTGTAATCCATTTTCACTTGGTTTTCCCAATCAAATGAAGCTTCGGTATTATAGTTGGTGGTGACTTTTAATTTATCCCCAATTTTCCCGATTAAATTTAATTGGATGCGCATGTTAAAATCGAAATTGGTGATTTTTTGTTGGCGCTGTGGGATAGAAGGATTGAGGTTTTTATTGTAGGTTAACCCAAATATTAATTCGGCTGTACCGGTTGGTTTGATGTCAACGGTGTTGCCGCCAAAAATACGGTCGAACAACTCACTGTTTACTTGTAATTTCGGAATCATCCCTTTGCGGGGCTGTGAGTTTAATTCATCGGCAGCCACCCGCGAACGCCAGTATTCACGCATTTGTTTTCTAAACACGTAATCGCGGTATTCTTTTTGGGTCATGTAGGTTTCAGGCCTGTATTCTAAATTGCCAACATTTTGTTTTACATTGTAGTTCCCGCTCTTTGGATCATAATCAACCGTTGTTTTAATGTTTTCGGGGTTTTCGAGATAAAGCTTCGATTTGGGTGTTACCAATGGGCGTTTTCCGTCGTTATCCGGAAAATCATAAATTAATTCGGGCTTTTCAGTTTCAGGACTGTCAGGTGGCAGCACCAGGCGGCTGTTGTAAACATCGCTTGATTTTACTGAAGGTAAATCGTTGCTTGGTTTGGTAACAAGACCCATTAAACAAGCCGTTGTGCTCGTTAGTACTGCAAAATTTATTAGGGTATTTACTCTCACCGAGGACTTATAGGTTTTTTAAGGCTGCTTTTATCAAATTTTCAACGTTATCGGTACTTGTGCCTTGCTGTTTGATGGCCTTTTCGAGACCCCTCTCTGCGGCCATCTTTGGAAAGCCAAGTGTTACCAAAGCCATTAACGCTTCCTCCTTGGTTTTATTGTATGAAGGGGCCATGATTTGTGAGATTCCACCCTCATGTTTGCCCATTTTTCCTTTTAGGTCAACAACAATGCGCTGAGAGGTTTTATCACCAATGCCTTTAATGCTTTTAAGCAGGGTAACATTGGCGGTATTGATGGCGGCCGTAATTTCTTGGGCGCTCAAACTCGATAACATGAGCAGGGCGCTGGCCCCACCTACTCCGCTCACCGAAATCAGTTTACGAAACAAATCGCGTTCTTCTTCATCGGCAAAGCCATAAAACTTTGGATTATCGTCGCGTATATAAACACTTTCAATAAAAAGTTTTGCTGTTGTTGCATCGCCCAATTTGGAAGAAGTTTGGAGGGAAATATATAAACCATATCCAATGCCATTGGCTTCAATAACCAGGTAAGCAGGACTTTTAGACGCGATGGTGCCTTTAATAAAATGAATGAGAGACATGTGATTTACTTTTTGTTTTGGGCATCTACCACTGCAATGGTAATCATATTTACAATTTCACGAACGCTCGAACCCAATTGCAACACGTGTACCGGCTTGTTAAGCCCCATTAAAACAGGACCAATGGCTTCGGCGCCACCAAGTTCTTGCATTAATTTGTAAGCAATGTTACCCGAAGCCAAGTTCGGGAAAATGAAGGTGTTTACGTTTTTATCGACCAATGTGCTGAACGGAAATTGTTCTTTCAATAAATTGTTATTGATGGCAAAATTGGCTTGAATGTCGCCATCTACAACCAATCCGGGATAATTTTTATGCAATATACCAACTGCTTTGGCCACTTTTGAAGGGATTTCGCCCGGGGCCGAACCAAAATTAGTATACGACAACATGGCCATGCGCGGTGCCACATTAAATTGTTTCACTTTGTTTGCTGTAAGCACGGCAATATCGGCCAATTCTTCAGCAGTAGGATCAACATTCATTGTTGTATCGGCAAAAAAGAACGGTCCTTTTTTAGTCACCATAATGTACAAGCCTGCTACCTTGCTAACACCGGGCAGGGTATCAATAATTTCGAGGGCCGGTTTAATGGGTTGCCCATATTTTCGGGTTAAACCACTGATCATGGCATCTGCCAAGCCTGTTTCAACCATCATGGCGCCAAAATAATTTCGGTCGCGCATTAATTTGCGTGCATCAAACTGCGTTAAACCACGGCGTTGACGGCGTTGCCATAACAAATCACCAAACTCATTGCGTTTGTCTTCGTTTTCGGTTAATGGATCAATGATTGGCATGTCGGCAATTTCCATGAAATTATCGGCAGCAATTTTTAAAATTTTGTTTTTATCGCCCAATAAAATTGGTTTGGCAATACCCTCATCGCGCACTACCTGTGCGGCTTTCAGAATCTTATAATTATCAGCTTCTGAAAATACAATGCGTTTAGGATTTAATTTGGCTTTATCGGCCAAGCTGCGCATCAATTTATTGTCTTTTGCCAAGCGGTTTTCAAGCTCGGTTTTATAAGCTTCCCAATCGGCAATTTTGTGTTTGGCCACACCACTATCGCAAGCGGCTTTTGCTACCGCTGAAGATACCGCTGAAATGAGACGACTATCGATGGGCTTAGGAATAATATAATCAGTACCAAAACTTAAATTTTTTGAACCATAAGCCAGGTTTACATAATCCGGCACAGGTTCTTTTGCCAATGCTGCAATGGCCAAAGTAGCAGCCAATTTCATTTCTTCATTGATGCAAGTAGCACGCACATCCATGGCTCCCCTAAAAATAAAAGGGAAACCCAATACATTATTCACTTGGTTAGGATGATCACTGCGGCCTGTGGCAACAATGATATCGGGGCGTGCGGCGATGGCATCTTCGTATGGAATTTCGGGAGTAGGATTGGCCAAGGCAAAAACAATGCAATTTTTGTTCATGCTTTGAATGTGGCTTTGCTTAAGGATGTTTCCTTTTGACAAACCTACAAACACATCGGCACCTTTGATGGCCTCTTCGAGTGTATTGATTTTGGTATCATCAGCAGCAAAAAAAGATTTGTATTGATCTAAATCGGTGCGACCCTTGTGAATCACACCCTTACTGTCGAGCATGCGGATGTTTTCTTTTTTAACGCCCACCGCAATGTACATTTTTGCACATGAATTGGCAGAAGCACCGGCGCCATTGATAACCAACTTTACATCCGCCATTTTTTTGCCTGAAATTTCAACGGCGTTTAACAAGCCGGCTGCAGAAATGATGGCTGTACCATGCTGATCGTCGTGCATCAAGGGAATATTCAGTTCTTCCTTTAAACGGCGTTCAATTTCAAAACACTCAGGGGCTTTAATGTCTTCGAGGTTGATGCCACCAAAAGTGGGGGCAATGTTTTTCACCGTTTGCACAAAAGCTTCAATGTCTTTGGTATCAACTTCAATATCGAACACATCGATATCTGCAAAAATTTTAAATAATAGGCCCTTCCCTTCCATCACCGGCTTTGAGGCCAATGCCCCAATATCGCCTAATCCTAACACAGCGGTGCCATTTGAAATCACTGCTACCAAGTTACCTTTGGCCGTGTATTTATAAGCATCTTCCGGATTTTTTTCAATCTCCAAGCAAGGCTCTGCAACCCCCGGTGAATAGGCCAAGGTTAAATCACGTTGGGTGCTATAAGGTTTTGTTGGAACAACTTCAATTTTACCCGGACGACCTTGTGAATGGTAATCCAAGGCATCTTCTCTTCTAAATTTTGCCATAAGTTTTAAAAACGGAAAACGAAGATAAGCATTCCTTTTTAAGGTAAAAACATTAAAATTTGAGGAAAATTAGCTAGTTTTTGTTACATTCTTGAGCAGTTTAAGCGATTTTTTACTCAAAAATCAGTTTTTTGAACAGCAATTATTACTGATACTGCTGAATGATTTTGCGAAAGGTCAAATTAATGCGTTGTTCCTTCACGGCAGCCCTTTCGGGTAAACGGTGTTGCCAGTGTGCTTGGGCATTTTGTTTCATCAATAAGAGTGAGCCCGGCTCCAATATGCATGAAATTAATTCTTTGCTTGTTTTATGTTTAAATTGGAATACACGTTCTGCTCCCAGACTCACAGAGGCGATGCTGCCATTGGGATCGAGTTCTTTTTCGTTGTCGCTGTGCCAAGCCATGCCTTCTTTACCATTGGCATACAAATTCAGCAAACAAGAGTTATAGGTTTGTGAACATGCCTCTTCCACTTTTGCTTTTATTGAGAGCAGTTTGGGGTTCCAAGGCAAGGCGAGTTTGGTTCGGTTTGAATAGGTGTAGCTAAGGCCTTCATCGCCATACCAGGCCACTTGGCGTTTTGTGATAATTTTTTTTCCGTAAATCATCAATTCATCATGTTGCCATTGGATGTTTGACAACAAAGTAAGGACGTGAGCAGCGGCTTCATCAACGGTAAAAATTTGGGGGAAATAAAAAGCCTCCCCATCATATGGCAATAAATTAATGGCCGCTTGCAAGTTTAAATTGTTTTTACCGAAATCACTGTCCATGGTTGAAAACATGTTATTCAGATGCAGCACTTGGCACAAATTTGAGGTAAAATGTACTGCCTTGGTTTAAAGCCGATTCAAAATAAACTTCGCCGCCAAATCCCTCCATACAATTTTTTACCATGGCCAAACCCAGGCCCGAACCGCTTGATTTGGTTGTAAAATTGGGTGAAAATAGTTTTGGTTTTAGGCTCTCGTCAATACCACAACCGTTATCATGTACAGCCATGATAATAAACGGTTCGGTTGCCTCGAGTCGTATGTTTATTTTTGGCTCTTTTATTTCTTCAACGGCTTGCAAAGCATTTTTGAGGATGTTGTTAAACACGCGCAAACATTGGTCGCGATCGCCTTTTACCATAATTTTATCCGCATCAATTTCTGTGCTGATACAGTTCGCAGATTGATTGTTAAACAAGGCCGTGGCAGCACTGATGATCTCCACCAAATTAATATTTTGCAATTGGGTTTCGGGTAATTTAGCAAAGTTGCTAAACTCGCCGGCAATGGTGGCCAAGGAATCGATTTGTTCGATAATGCCCGAACTTATTTTTTCAAATTTGTCAGCAAAATCGTTGGGATTGCCTTTTTTAAGATGCTGCAAATATTGAAGATTTAACTTCATGGGCGTCAAAGGATTTTTAATTTCATGCGCCACTTGTTTGGCCATTTCGCGCCAAGCACTTTCGCGCTCACTCTGCGCCAATTGGTTGGCACTTTCTTCCAATTTTAAAAGCATTTGATTGTATTCAAAAACCAATTTTCCAATTTCATCTTTGCTGTTCCAAACAATTTTTTCGTTTTGTTTGCCCAAACTAATTTTTGCAATTTGCTGTTGTATGATGCGAAGCGGACGGGTGATGTATCCCGACAAAATTAATCCCGCCAAAATACTGATCACAATTAAAATCACATACACATTAATCAATGCCGAAATAATACCCGATAACTCGTTGCTTAAATCATTTTGACGCGCGAAGTATGGCAGGTTTATCATGCCTATTAAATGTTTTTGCTGATCAAATATGGCGGTGTACATGCTCATATAATCTAAACTACCCGCTTTTTCATTGATGCACAAAGAACCGGCATCAGCATTTTTTAATTTACCAAAAGCCTCAGGGTTTGCAAGTTTAGAAGCCAATCCCAAATCGTACAATTTATTTTCGCTGGTATTTACCAAACGTGCTTCACCATCAAACATACTGATGGGTGTATTAAATAAACGGGCGTACTCCTTTAATTTAAGGTTGATTAAATTGTACTCATCGACATCAAACAATTGCGAGGTTTTAAACTGCCCCGTTAGTTCACTCAACATAATTTGGGTTTTTTCAGACAATTGTTTTTGGTTTTTGGCTTCAAATTGTTTGATTACCAAACTGCCCGATATGAGGCCCACAGCCGACATGGAACTTAATAGTAAAACAATGATAATGGTTTGAATACGGCGTGTTAATGAAGAAGCAATCAACATCGAGGTAAAACAAAGCAAATACAATAAATAAGCCGGATAAATAAATACAGCTGATATTAACAACAAATAAGAATTAAAGGTGAAATAATACTTCCATGTTTTTAGTCCTTGCGAAATCACCACTTTGGTATCGCCTTCGCTGCTGTAATAACGGTGTTCGTATTTGTTGTTAGCGCTTAACATCGACAAAGAATCGCGGAAAAAATCGGGGTAAATAAAATCGCCGTTACGATTACTTAAAATACCGGCATGGTAAACACCAAAGGAAACATTGTTTAATTTATTTTGTTTTTGTAATGATTGATCAATGAGCAAATCGGGGAAGCTGCCTGTTTCTTCAAACTGTTTGGGTTCCATTAACACATACAAACGTTTGTTTACAAGCGGAATGTATGCGATGTAACGCGAAGGCATGCTGGGATTGGAAAAAAAGTACAAGGCATGTTGCAATGAATCTTTGCATTGTTGAATTTGATCTTCAAAATAACCTTGGTTTAGCAACATTGGATTTTTTACCGGCAACAAAGGATTGCAGTTGGTATCGAACAATGAAAAATCGAGGTTGTAACGGTCGAAGTAGCCACTAAAATAATCCTGTTTCAGTTTTTGAATGACTTCGCTTTCGGAGCTGGGCAGCACATTCAGCAGATTGATAAAATTCCCGTCTCTTTTAATTTTTTCGGGAAGGAGGTTAAATTCACTTTCAAGAATCGCATCGCGGTTTTCGCTTAAATGCTGTGCCATCACTTCCAAATCTAAAAGGCGATTTTGTCGGATATGACCGTTGAGAATGCCGGAAGCCGTGAAGGTTAGCAGTAAAACGCTTAACACCAAAACAAGCAAATTATTTTGGCGACTATAGCGGTATACAACATACAGCATCACATTAAAATATAACAGCCAAATTGTTTCCAATAGACTTGTCCCCGGCATTAACAAAGCATACAACAAACCGAAGGCCAAAGATGCAGCAGCCAGTAGTAGCAAGGCATTTTTGTAATTTAAAACCGACTGACACAAGCCCAAGGCCAATACAAACAAGGTCATCACATAGGCAGTGTATGTAGCAAAAACAGGGAGCAAAATCCAGTTATTGGCAAACACGTTGATAAAATCGAAACTGAGTGTTGAATTGCACACCAAACTTTTTAAGTTGAGATTAAACTGAAAAAACATCAGGGCCATGAAAACACATTGCAACAATACAAACCAAACAGGGCGCAACACCGTGTAAGATTTGCGCCCTACAAAATGCAATACCAGTGCCAAGAATAAATAAAGGGCGGCATTAAGGAAAATATCGCCCAAGTAGCCATTGATTAGAGATTGGCCGTTTCCAAATACATGCAAATCGAAAAGCTGTGTACGGTATAAAAAGGCAGGCGCCTTAAAATACAACAAGGTATATCGCAGAACAATAACTGCAGCAATTTTTAAAATTAAGGCCAGGTTCGGTGTTTCATAAAAAACAGAAATCAAGATTGCTAAAAGCAACAAACAAAAACCGAGTATAAAAACAAGACTTGTAAAATTATCCGCGCCGGCAGAATAAAATACAGTTTCTTGCGACTCGAGGGCGAATAAGGTCTTTTGATGAAGCTGAACAAAAACATTAGACTTTGCGGTATCACTTATTTTAAGGCCCTTTTGCAAGCCGGTCCATTCTTGAAAATCATTTTTTAAATAATTGTTTTGAATATCAAAATGGGCTTGTATCAAACAAAGGCAATAAGCTACTTGATTCCCTTTGGCTTTTCGCACATAAAAATAAAGGCCGTCTTTTTGTTGAAGCGTGCCAAAAGTTTGCTTGCTTAAAAACAAACTATCGATAAAAGGGCGGCGGGCGTTGTTCCAAAAAATGAGGGAATCCTTTTGAAAAGCGTAAATGGCAATTGCATTCGATTTAAAAGCCTCAAAAAAAACAGCTTCATTTGCTTTTTCTTCACCATTTATAAATTGATCGAGTAGCTTGCTGCAAACCAGGTTTTGTTTCTCGAACTGTTTTTCGCTGTTTGCTGCAATTTGTTGCAAATTGCTTGAATAATTTGCATTCATCAACCAAGCCAAAAGCATGGCAGCCAAACCAATAAAAAGGAAAGATTGGGAAAGTCTGCGCTTTTGCATAGTATGAGCAAATTAAACAAAATTCTGCATAACCACCAATTAAGGTATCCGGCTCAAAATATTATCTGCCTGAACAAGCATTGTACAAACGAATCAGTAAAACGAATTATTCAAATCGCCCTTAAATGGTTTTGTTAAAAAATGGCTTTTGCACACTCAGCCAAGCCCATTGAATGGGTTAAAACATGTAAAAAAAGTCCTTTGAATTATTAATTTGCCATTATATTTGTATTTTGCAGATATTTACAGACTATGGCACAAAACAACAAAACACAAACATTAAAGGCTCCTACATTTCCTGAACTAAGTAAAACATTTAAGTACTTTACTTTTTTAAACCACAAACTCGCCATGATTATTATTGGTATCGTGGGTTTTGTATTTTATATTACTTCGATTAACGGCGAGTATGCCTTGGATGACGGTATCATTATTCACCAAAACGACCACGTAATTAAGGGTTTTAGAGGGATTAAGGACATCATGACGCGCGATGCTTACGAAAGTTTTTACCGTCGTATGTGTGCTACCGATCAATTAGCCGGTGGTCGTTACCGTCCATTATCTGTTGTGAGTTTTGCCGTTGAACAACAAATTATCGGTAATTACCGCACCGGTTTGTACATGAAAGTGGAAGACTCGAACCACAATGGGGTGCTGGATAAGGAGATGGTGAATTATACCAGTCCTTGCGGCAGACCCGAAACCAATTACGAATACAATGATTTTGTGGACGTAAACGGTGATGGTCAGGCCCAACCCAACGAATGTTACAATTGCTGGGATTTAAATAAAAACTTTCAAAACGAGTGGGATGAAGACTTAAATGTTGATGGTATTTTTAATGAAGTTGACTGTCAGGTATACGGCGCTAAAGTGCGTCACTTTAACAACATCTGGACCTTTGCTTTGGGCTGTATGTTATTGTTCATGGTGTTTTCGCGTTATTTTTTCAGAACCAACCAAGATTTGGCTTTTTTGGCCGCTTTGTTGTTTACCATGCACCCAATTCACTCCGAAGCCATTGCGAACGTAAAAAGTCGTGATGAGATTTTCTCATTGATATTTGTTTCACTCACTTTCTTCTACTCCTTTAAATATTTAGAGACGAAAAAAGTGAAAGATTTATTCTGGGCCTCTGCCCTCTTCTTACTGGCCCTATTGTCGAAGGAATATGCTGTGATGTTATTGTTCTTAATTCCAATCGCTGTATATGTATTTACCGACAATGATTTTGATGTAAAAACATTTATCAACACCAAAGAATTTAAATCAACACTTTATGTAGGATTAACCTTTGTGTTCTGTGCCTTCATGATGTTGTATTTAAAACGTGATTTTGACATGCATGCCTTACCGGGCGCCAAACCAATTAAGTCGTTTTGGATTTTCCCGTTCATTTATATTCTATTAGGTATTTTTATTTTGGGTGCCAACAAACGTAACAACTTCCATAAATTAATGGCTTGGTTTTACTTCGTAATGTTGTTTTATTTAGCAATGCGTTTGGTAGCCGTGAAATTAAAACCAGGTGTACCTGATACTGAAATCTTAAACAATCCATATTTATTGGCCAATGGCGAAGAGCGTTTTGCTACCAAAGGATTTGTATTATTAAAATACTTGTGGTTACAAGCCTTCCCTAAAACCTTATCATCTGATTATTCTTATGCCACCATTGAATACCGTCATTTCACCAGTTGGGATTTCTTATTGTCAATTGTATTACATATAAGCATGGTGTACTTCGCCATTAAATTAACCTTGAAAAAACACATCTTAGGTTTTGCCTTAATGACCTACATTATTTTTGCCTTGATGATTGGTAACGTGTTAATGGACATTGGTGCTACCATGGGTGAACGTTTGATTTTCCACTCATCTATCGGCTTCTGTATTTTTGCGGCTTATTGGATTTTAAAAGGATTCGATAAACTTGAAAATGTGAATTTCGGTGCCAGAAGAATGGCCTTGATGGGAATTACCTTATTAATTACTTTCTTGTTTGGTTGCAAAACGTGGGAAAGAAATTGGGATTGGAAAAACGATGTGACCTTGTTTTTAAAAGACGTAAAAACCATGCCGCATTCGGTATTGGTATTGGGTAATGCCGGTGCACGTTGGGTTGATTTAGCCGATACCAAAGAGGTTACAGGCAAACAAGTGCCAGGTCAGGATTCAACACGTTTTAATGATTACAACGGTACTTTAAAAATTACCCCTGAAGATTTAAAAGAATTTAATACCAGCGACCGCCGTGTTGCTGCTTTAAACAAAGGGATTAAATTCTTAAAACATGCGGTTGAATTGCATCCGCGTTACGTAAACGGTTATTTGAATTTAGGTTTGGCCAGCTTTAAATTACGCAACGATTTCGATGCCTTGTTTTATTGGAAAAATGCAGAGCGTTTGTATCCAAACAATCCGTATTTAAGAAATTATTACCAAGTGTTTTCAAACGACTTAAAAGGTCGTGGCGCCGCTGCATTTAGCCGTGGAAGAATGGATTCGGCTGCAATTGCTTATAACAAGTGGACGATTTTAAGTCCTTACGATGCCGAAGCATGGTACAATTTAGGTGGTGCTTACTTCAACACACAGCGTTTTGCATTGGCTAAACGTGCTTGGGAAAGGGCTTTGCAGATTAATCCAAATTATGCAGAGGTGAAAAAAGTATTGCCGATGATTACACCGGTAATGTTGGGCATGGTGCCGCCAAGCAGCATTGCGCCTCAAACACAAAAAAGATAATTGAAAAAAAACTTCGTCATATTATTGATGATACTAACCGTTTGCGTGAAATCGCAAACGGTTATTCATTTAGACACCATTGGTCAAAAAATAAATTCACCTAACAATTTGGTGCGTGCCTTGGCCGGCGACAGTTTAAGCAATAGTTTTTGCATTGTTATTCCAAAAGAGGTAAAAGCCCATAAACATGTTTGGCACAGTGAGCAGGTATATGTGTTGCAAGGCCTTGGTGAAATGCGTTTGGGTGATAAAAGTTTTAGAATACAAAAAGGGGATTTGATATTTATTCCTAAGAACACGGTACATGCTGTGAAGAGCATCGGCGATACGGTATTAAAAGTCATCAGCATACAATCGCCTCGCTTTGATGGCAGCGACAGGGTGATGGTGAATGAATAATGCCGATTAAATCAATCTTTAATCATTAAAAACTTTCAATTATCATCGCTGTTTCTACTTCTTAGCGTTTATTTTTTCAATCAACGTCCTTGTGGTTTTCTAATTCAATAGGCGGGTTTAAAGTATTGTTGATTTCAGAATGCCTTATTTGTCCGCCAAGGTATGCGGTGCGCGCTGATGCTAAAAAGCTAAAAAGCGAAATCACCAAAATCAAATATGAAATTGAATTGGTAAAAGGTAATTTTTTAATGGTTAAGATGAGACCCAGTAAAGAAATAAAGCCCAAGCAACTCATGCAAAGGATGGCGTAAAAAGCAAAATCTTCGTGTGCTTTAATTGAATTTTTTATTACACCCGGCAAATTTTCAACAGCTTCTTCGGCTCCTTCACCAGTAAAATAGGCTATTCCAGCACCAATTGCAGAAATAATAAAAAGGTAATAAGCGGCCAATTTTGTTTCTTCACTCTTTTTGCTGATGCCGTAAAAAAGTACAAGGGCACCTAATATGGAACCAAAAAGCGGAAGATGAGTGATTAATAAATGTATGTGCGCCTGATCCATGGTTATTGTTATTGAAATTCAATGAAAGATGAACCGTCGGTAAGCGAAAAATCGCAATGCTTCGGCGCCTTTGAGGCATAAGTATTACCGCACGCAGGACAAACAAAATATTTAGAAGGCATGCTGTTTAAAGTGTTGCTATTGATATCGCCAAGCACTTGTTCGAAAAAATATTTATGTTTTAACTCAGTCCTCATGGCATAAGTAAGACTTAATATGGCAATTTGATTATCGGCAGCTTCAGCCGTTTTTAAAAAATCAGGGTACATTGTTTTGGCTTCATAAGCCTCGCCATTGATATCATTGTATAAATTTTCTTTGGTTGAAAGCACTTTAAATTCAGGGAAAATGACTGCTGCTGTTTCACCCGCATCTTCAATCACCAGTTTGTGATTCGCGGCGTGGATGCTTTCTGCAGCAGAAACAGCATTGTAAAGCAGTGCGATTGTATGATACCCTTCCGCTTCTGCCTTGTTAGAAAATGCTTCATATTTTGCGGTTGCTGTTTTTTCACCTTTATAAGCGGCTTGCATGTTTTCGATGGTTTTGGTTCCTGCTTTCATTTGGTCTTTGTTTGATGTTTTTATTTCATTGTTTTTACTGTTACAAGCACCAAGCATTAAAATACTGAAGAGATAAAAGCTTAAATAAATTGAATTGCTGCGGTTTTTCATCACAATGCTTTTTGATTTTTTACTTGCACAAACCTACAAGCAAACGATGGGCCTTGACTTACATAAAAAAAACAAAATATTGAATCAATCACACATTTGGTGAGAATTTGTAGGCGCGGTAACAGGCAAAAAACATCGACGCCTTAACACAATGAAATTAAAATTAGGTCAAAAAAAAAGCGCCGATAATCGACGCTTTTGAAAATTTAAATTGAATTGCTTAAGCTTTAACACCTTTTAAAATACCGGCCATTGTTTTGCCGATTTCGGCAGGACTTTCACACACGTGAATACCACATTCGCGCATGATTTGCATTTTGGCTTGGGCTGTATCTTCAGCACCACCAACAATGGCACCTGCGTGACCCATGGTACGTCCTTTTGGCGCAGTTTGACCGGCGATAAAACCTACCACAGGTTTTTTGTTGCCATTGGCTTTTATCCAACGGGCTGCTTCAGCTTCGTAACTACCACCAATTTCACCAATCATAACGATGGCTTCAGTTTCAGGATCATTCATTAATAACTCAACCGCTTCTTTGGTTGGTGTTCCAATAATTGGATCGCCACCAATACCAATGGCTGTGGTAACGCCCAAACCTGCTTTGGCAATTTGATCGGCTGCCTCATACGTTAATGTACCACTCTTTGATACGATACCAACAGTTCCTTTTTTAAATACAAAACCGGGCATGATGCCTACTTTGGCTTCACCGGCAGTAATTACGCCAGGGCAGTTAGGACCAATTAAACGGCAAGCTTTATTTTTAATGTATTCCTTGGCATAGATCATGTCCTTTACAGGAATGCCTTCGGTAATACAAACAATTACTTTAATGCCCGCATCCGCGGCTTCCATAATGGCATCGGCAGCAAAAGCGGCCGGTACAAAAATAATCGACACATCAGCGCCGGCTTTTTGTACAGCTTCGGCAACGGTATTAAAAACAGGACGATCCAAATGCGTGGTACCACCTTTTCCGGGTGTTACACCACCTACTACATTTGTTCCATATTCAATCATTTGTGTGGCGTGAAAAGTACCTTCACCACCCGTAAAACCTTGCACTATTACTTTAGAATTTTTATTGACTAAAACCGACATATCTATAAATTTGAAACACGAATATAGGCACAAAATTACTTTACACAAAATATAAGAAATACCTATATTTCAAGCCTAATTCACCCTTTTGGAAGACTTTATTGAAATATACACCGACGGTGCTGCCTCTGGAAATCCAGGACCCGGCGGATATGGCATTGTGATGTTGTATAAAAAGCACCGCAAAGAAATGAGTGCAGGCTTTAAGTACACCACCAACAACCGCATGGAATTAATGGGTGTGATTGTGGCTTTAGAAAGCATTAAAGACCGCGAAATTAAGGTGAAAATTTATTCCGACAGTAAATATGTGGTAGATGCAATCAACAAAAACTGGATTTTAGGTTGGCGTAAGAAAGGATTTGTGAACAAAGCCAATGTAGATTTATGGCAACGGTTTTTGAAGATTTATGATTTTAGGTGGCATGAATTTATTTGGGTAAAAGGTCATGCTTCAAATAAAGAAAATAACCGCTGCGATGAATTGGCTGTGGCAGCCAGTAAACAAAGCAATTTGCCGGAAGACATCGGTTATGGTGTGAATACTGCCGGTTTATTGTAAGTCGGATAATCAGTGCTTAGCGATCGGCTGCCCTTTCGTTGTATACGATGCCTTGTCGCCAATAATCCACTGCCTGATAATAGGCATCTTTATAAAAATCAGAACGCTCTAAAACAAAATCATTGTCTGAAAAAGGACTTTGTCTTTTTTTAAAAATAAAACGTAAGGTGGCGGGATTGGTTTCGATGCCATACACCCAAATTTCGTCTTTTACACTTTTGTACACATTGGTTGGCTCGCCAAAAATAATTGAAATCATGCCTCTATCGGTTTTCCAACCCTCCATATAACTGCTGTATAGATTATTGGCTTCTTTTACACGTGCATAATATTTTTTTAATATTTCGCGTGCCCGCTCGTGGCTACCGCCAATGTTCAACCAAAACTTATCGATGGCTTGTTTTTTGTCGGGTGCATTTAAACAAGAATCAAATTCTTCTTTGTACATCACGTAACGACAAGCGTTAATCATATCATTGCTGCTGCTAATGGCCGGAAAAGCAACATCAAAGGTGTAAAGACAAAAACCGATATCGCTGTTTAAGTCGGCTTTGATAAAATAAAAACCTTTTTCAGGGGCAGTCAAAAAAAAGCGGCCATTGATTGCTGAGAGTTCAAAACTACTGTCGGCCTGTGGCATTTTTTCGTTTGCTTTGTTTGAAAAGGGTGGCGATGCAGCGCGTTTTTCTTTAAAATAACAATACACTTGTAATTTCGATACAGCGTTGTTTGCGCTTGAAATTGAGAGGTGTTGATGATTGATAAAATGCTGTTGGTAAACCGGGGCGCCGCCTGACTCAATGAAAAAGTTTTGTTCATTTAAGCGATCGCTCTTATTGATTGTAAGCATCTTGTTGGTTAATGTGAGTCGGTTTAAATCATACACTTCCATTTTTAAATAATAGTTGTTGCCAAAACGCGCATGCACCTTAAAACGATGGACAAGCGATTTAATTGGCACTTGTTCTGAAGCTTCGCCATCCAACAAATAAAACGAACTGGTGTCGATTGATCTTTTACAATCTTCGGAAGTACACAATGAATAAGACACTTTTATTTCGGCATAAAACGCGCTGGAGGTATCGGTTCGTTTGTAAATTAAATTATCGTTTTTTACTTCAAAAAAAATTTCTGTAAGGCTGTCGTTCACATGATATGCCTTGGTATTTAAATCCAAGCGATCATTGGCTGCAGAAGCAGTGTGCGGTGTTTTTTTTGCCGTGTATTGCCGTATAGAGTTGCATTTAAAAAAATACAAAGCCAAACAGAAGAGCAGAAAATATGTGCCTGTTTTTTTCAAAGGCCTAAAATTAATTAAATAAAACTATCTTTGCTTAGCATGAAATTAAACTTAAATATTTGGAAAATTGCCGGTGTATTGGTCTTAATTTTTTGCGCATTTTATTTTTATAAAATCTTAATCTATCTCGGCATTTCGGTGCTTTTGTTTTTAATCGGCCATCCGGTATCGTATCGCCTTACCCATCTTCAAATTGGTAAATTCAAAATCCCTACGGCGCTGGCCTCTTTAATTACAATTTCGGTAATGATTGCCGCATTAATTGGTTTGTTCTTTTTAATTGTTCCACCACTGGTGAATGAAGTGCATTTTTTATCGCAATTAAATTTTGGTGATGTATTGCATAATTTGTTGGAGAATTTTCCCGCTGCCAAAAAATTATTGCACCGTTTTGGTGATGAAGAAGCCTTAGAAGCCGGCATATCGTCGCAGATTAATTCAAAACTAAATGCCGAAAATGTAACCTATTTGCTCGATAATACTTTGGCCTACTTTTCGGCAGCCATCGGCGGTACGCTGTGTGTGTTGTTTATCACTTTCTTTTTGCTTAAAGATGAAGACTTGGTTCGTGAAGGGATATTATTGGTAACACCCAGCGGTTTTGAAGAAAACATGAATGATATTATGCGTACCAGTAAACGCATGCTAAGTAAGTACTTTACGAGTTTGGTGATAGATATGTTGATTGTGGGTTTGGCGGTATTTATTACCATGAGTTTGATGAAAATTAACAATGCACTGATTATTGCTTTTTGCGCTGCACTTTTTAATATCGTGCCTTACATTGGTGCATTTATTACCATGTCGATTGCCTTGTTAATAGGCATAACCGGCTGTATCAGCTTGAACCAATACGATCAAATTTTACCCACCATCGAAAAAATATTTTTCGGACTCATTTGCATCAACTTAAGTGACGCATTTTTACTGCAACCATTTTTATTTTCAAATTCTGTAAAAGCCCATCCATTGGAGATTTTTTTAGTCACCCTCATGGCCAGTGCCATAGGCGGCGTTTTTGGCATGATCATCGCCTTACCGGCCTATACACTCATTCGCATTGTGGCAGCACAATTTTTAACCAATTTAAAATTCTTCCGAAAAATTTCGGATAACATCAGCGACTAAACATGGAACAAACTTTCGACTTTTTAAAAAAGCTAAAAAAGAACAATGACCGCGAATGGTTTGAAAAAAACAAAAACCTTTATTTAGCAGCCAAGTCAGAGTTCGAACAATTTGTTGAAAGTTTAGTGCCCGGCATTCATAAATTCGACAAGCAAATTTCACCAGATTTAAAAGCCAAAGATTGTACTTTCAGAATCTACAAAGATGTGCGCTTTTCGAAAGATAAAAGTCCTTACAAAACCAACATGGGCGCCGTATTTAACCCCGGAGGCAAAAAAACAGCAGTAGCGGGTTATTACTTGCATTTAGAACCGGGTAATAGTTTTTTTGGCGGCGGGGTGTATATGCCTGAAGCCGATAAACTCAATGCCATTCGTCAGGAAATTGATTACCACCCAAAAGAATTTTTAAAATGTTTGAAAGCGGCACCCTTCAAAAAATATTTTGACGGATTGTCGGAAGAAGATAAGCTAAAAAATCCACCCAAAGGATTTGATAAAGAACATCCGCTGGTTGAGATTTTAAAAAACAAACACTTTATTGTGAGTCATGCCATTCATGACAAACAATTGCTTGATAAAAAAAATGCAGCCTATATTTTAGAAGGTTTTAAAGCCATGCATCCTTTGATGCTCTTTTTAAGAAGAGCCAGCGAAGTTTAATTCAAATTACTGTTTAAATTGCCCCTTGCCAATGCATTTGGCGCCATCAATTATTATGGCTCCTCCAATTAAATTATTAATTTCACATGCATTAAACTGTACACAATGAAAAAACACCTTTTTATTTTTTTGCTCTTCCCTCTGTTCTATTTTTCTCAAAATCAAATAAACCTCGAAGAAATATGGGGCAAGTATGCTTTCTCAGCAAAATCGGCACATGGCTTTAATGTATTAAACAATGGTACATCTTATGTTGAGTTGGTGGAAGCAAGCGGTGGCAGCAATACCTTGGTAGAATTTGATTTAAAAACAGGCAACAAAATTAAGGACCTTGTAAAAAGCAATGAGGTTGAATTTAAATCACGCTACTTAAACCTAGGCACTTATGAATTTAGTCCTGGTGAAGACAAAATACTTTTGAGCGAAAACACCGAAATGATTTATCGCCGCTCAGCAAAGGCCAATTATTATGTTTACGACATGTTAAGCAAAAAAGTAATTGAACTCAGCGAAAAGGGCAAACAGATGTTTCCGAAATTTTCGCCTGATGGTAAAAAAATTGCCTTTGTGCGTGATAACAATTTATACATCAAAAATTTAGATGATGCCTCTGAGATAATCGTAACGAATGATGGTGAATGGAACAAAATTAAAAATGCTTGGGCCGATTGGGTTTACGAAGAAGAATTTTCAAAAGCCGATTATTTTGATTGGAGTAAAAACGGACAGTTTTTGGCCTATGTAAAGTTTAATGAAGCCCGAGTAAAAGAATACACTTTGGATTTTTACAAAGGCGATTTATATCCCGAAAAATATACCTTTAAATATCCAAAGGCCGGCGAAGACAATTCAATTGTTTCGGTGCACGTATTTGACTTGGTATCGAAAAACACAAGTACAGTAGATATTGGCAGCGAAACTGATATTTACATTCCCCGCATTCAGTTTACCAATAATGCAAAAGTATTGTGCGTGCAACGTTTAAACCGTTTACAAAATAAATTAGAATATCTTTTTGCCGATGCCATCAGTGGAAGCAGTAAAGTAATTGTGAGTGATGAAAGTAAAACTTATGTAGACATAAGTGATGATTTAACTTTTGTGGGTGACAAGGGCTTTATTATTTCTAGCGAAGCAGATGATTACAACCACTTGTACTATTATGATTTAAACGGCAAGCTCATCAATCAAATTACCAAAGGCGCTTGGGATGTGATGGAATTTAAAGGCTACAACGAAAAAACCAATCAAGTGTACTTTCAATCAACAGAAAACGGGCCTATGTACCGCGATATTTATGTTGTGGATTTAAACGGCAAAAACAAAAAACGTTTGTCGAATAAAACAGGTTATTCAAATTTTGAATTCACCAAAGGTTATAAATTTTATGTATCGTCGTATAGCAATGCAAGTACACCCCCGGTGTATGAGTTTTGCAGCATCGACGGCAAAAGTATAAAAGTATTGGAGGACAACAAAGCTTTGCGCGATAAAATGACAAATTACAAATTATCGAAAAAAACATTTTTTAAATTTAAAAACAGCGATGGCACCGAGCTCAATGCTTGGATGATGAAACCACAAAATTTTGATTCCACCAAAAAATATCCGGTTTACATGTATGCCTACAATGGTCCGGGTAGCAACCAAGTGAATGATGCCTGGGGCAGCTTTGATTATTTTTGGTATAATTTATTGAACCAAGAAGGATACATTGTGGTTTGCGCCGATGGTAGAGGAACAATGGGACGTGGGCGTGTATTTAAACACAGCACCTATTTACAATTGGGGAAATTAGAAACCATGGATCAGATTGATTTCGCGAAATACTTGGGTAATTTATCATACGTTGACAAAACACGCATTGGTTTTCAAGGTTGGAGTTACGGTGGTTACATGGCTTCGTTGATGATTTCGAAAGGCGCTGATGTGATTAAAGCAGCCATAGCTGTGGCGCCTGTTACCAATTGGAAATACTATGACAACATTTACACCGAACGTTTTTTACGCAAACCAAGTGAAAACAAAAGTGGTTACGAAGACAATTCGCCTACCAATTTTGTGAAACAAATTAAAGGCAAATTTTTATTAATTCATGGCAGTGCCGACGATAATGTGCACATGCAAAACAGCATGGAGCTGGCGGCGGCCATGGTAAAGGAGAATGTGGCTTTTGATTTTATGATTTATCCGAACAAAAACCATGGCATCTATGGTGGTAAAACACGTTTGCATATCTACAGTAAAATGCTGAAGTTTATAAAAGAAAATTTATAAGGCATGCCCTTAAAAAAACAATTGATAGTTTTTACCGGTGCCGGCGTAAGTGCCGATAGCGGTATAAAAACTTTCAGAGATGCGGGCGGTCTTTGGGAGCAGTACCGCATTGAAGATGTGGCCACCCCTGAGGCATGGGCCAAGAACACACAATTGGTTTTGGATTTTTACAACCAGCGTCGCGAACAAGTGATGCAGGCACAACCCAATGCGGCGCATTTATTCTTAGCCGAACTTCAATCGCTTTTTAATGTGACGATTATTACGCAGAATGTTGACGATTTGCATGAGCGTGCCGGCAGTAAAAATGTTTTGCATTTGCACGGTAAAATAACCAAAGCAAGAAGCACAGTGGATGAAAATTTAATTTACCGTGTTGGTGAACAAGGCTTAAAAATTGGTGACCTCTGCGAAAAAGGTTCACAGCTTCGTCCACACATTGTATGGTTTGGTGAGGCGGTACCTGAAATGGATACGGCCAATTTAACGGCTGCAGGAGCCGATTTGTTTGTGGTGATTGGTACTTCATTAAATGTTTATCCTGCGGCGGGATTACTTAATTTTGTGATGCCGCAAGTGCCAAAGTGGTTGCTTGATCCGGCTGATTTTAGTTTAGAAGAAGTGAAAGACCTCATTCATATTAAAAAAAGAGCCGTTGAAGGTGTTGAAGATTTAAGGGAAGCCTTATTGAAACACTTGGAATAATTTTAAATTAATATTCTTCATTCGATTGTGAAATTGGGATTTTCCTTAACAAGAA
This sequence comes from Sphingobacteriaceae bacterium, assembly GCA_947453445.1. GTDB lineage: Bacteria > Bacteroidota > Bacteroidia > B-17B0 > Aurantibacillaceae > Aurantibacillus. The sequence goes on along the minus strand of CANGGP010000001.1, from coordinate 117,381 downwards.
AATATATTTTGTCCCAATTATAAAATTCAAGAATTACATCTATTGCTAAAATTACGTGCATTGCGCCAGGGACTGAGCGAAAGCCCGCATGAAGCCAAAGGCTAAAATTTGTTGGCTGAAGAGGCGACTGAAAGAAGCCCCTGCAAGCCTACAAATTTAGCCTTTGGCAAATGAGGCTGAAGTGAAGGCCCGCTCGGGCGCCCAACAAAAATGGCATGAGAATAAAACTATAAAATGTAAACTAATAAGCAGAAGCAAATTATTTCCTACCCGGGCACTTTTTGCAACGATCGCCTTTTTTGAAACTCTTACAACAATCCTCCTTCTTTTTTTCGACAAGCATAGTCGGTTGAAAAGCAGAATTGTTTTGCAGAAACAATTGAAATTTTTTGATAGCGTTCATGTGGGTAAAATTAATTAAGCTAGATTATTTAATAACTACCATAAAAGCGGTAATTTGGCACTTTATTAATGATCTTTATCAGCTTTCATGCAATTCGAACCTTTACATAGTTGGTTGCCGCCTTTAAAAATGCCTTTGCTCATTGCGGGACCTTGTGGTGCCGAGAGTTATGAGCAGTTGCGTGAAACGGCGCAACAACTTAAAAACATTGAAGCTGTATCGTTGTTTCGTGCCGGTGTTTGGAAACCGCGTACACGGCCGAATGCCTTTGAGGGCAAAGGTGAAGAGGCCTTGAAGTGGCTGAATGACATTCAAAAAGAATTTGGCTTTAAGATTACCGTTGAAGTGGCCAATGCGCATCACACTGAATTGGCCTTGAAGTATGGCATGGATGTTTTGTGGATTGGGGCGCGTACAACAGTAAATCCTTTTAGTGTGCAAGAAATTGCCGATGTGTTGAAGGGTGTGAATGTACCTGTGATGGTTAAAAACCCCATTCATGCCGATTTACAATTGTGGATTGGAGCGATTGAACGCATTTACAATGCAGGTAATAAAAACATAGCAGCCATTCACAGGGGTTTTCACTTTTATGGTAAAACCAAGTACCGTAACAAACCCCTTTGGCAAATACCCATTGAATTAAAAACACTTTTTCCTGATTTGCCCATTATTTGTGATCCGAGTCACATTAGCGGCAACCGTGAGTTAATACCACATGTGGCGCAAAAGGCTTTGGATTTGGGCATGGACGGGCTCATGATTGAATCACATTTTAATCCGAGCATTGCATTGAGTGATGCTGAACAACAATATAGTCCTGCACAGTTAAAAGTTGTATTGGATAAATTGGTGATACGCAATTCGGGCTCAGTAAATTTTGACCAAGGCGATCAGTTGGATGGTTTGCGTAAAATGATTGATGAGATTGATGATGACATTATGAATGCGCTGAAACGTCGTATTCAGGTGATTGAAGATATTGGTAAATACAAAAAGGAGCACAACATTGCCATTTTTCAGTTGAACCGTTGGCAAGAGATTTTGCGGAGCCGCAGTCAATGGGCTGATAAAATGGGGCTATCGCGTCAACACATAGAAAAACTTTGTCAGTTATTACACGAAGAAAGTATTCGTGTGCAGAATGATTTGATGAATAAATAATTAGATCAAAAAATTATAAATTTTTTTCGCTCTAAAATTATCAATGACGACTTTCCTTAATTAACTTATAGATTTTGGTGTTCGAGGCCTGCGTCAATTTTAAAATATAAAAGCCGTCAGCAAAAGTACTCAAGTCGATTTCATTTTTTGGGTCAATTAATTTTTTAGAAAGTATTAATTCCCCAAGTGTATAAAACACTTCCAATTGAAGCGGAACATCACTTTGTACATAAAATAAACCGTTTGTTGGATTCGGGAAAATTTTTAGACCCATGGTATTGATGATTGAATCGCAGTTTAGCACATTCAACAAAATCAATTCATCCTTCGAGCAAGCATTGGCATCGGCTCCCCTAACTGTCAAATAGAATTCCGACATAGGATTAAATTTTGCAATTGAATCGATGGAACCATTGGTCCAAGTAAACGACAATGCCCCAACTGCTTTTAAAACAAAAGTATCGCCTTTACAACCATTTGTTTTTCCCAAAACTTTTAAGTTAGGCAAACTATTTACCTTCACGTGATAAGCTGCGCTAACAGTGCAATGTTGCATTGACATAGCGACAAGGCTTAAGTCTGTGGTATATTCGGGTTGAAAGGTCAATACCGAATCAATACTGCCATTCGACCATTGATAAGTAGTGGCCCCACTTGCATGTATTGTATCTGTTTGGCCATAGCACAATTGCTCTTTGCCATGTAAATATAAAGAAGGCAAGGGATTAACTTTAATTTGAACGAGTGTTTGACTTTTGCAAGCATACAAAGATTCTCCGATCACCAAAATGTTTGTGTCAAGCCTAACAATAAATTTGGCACTATCGCCAAAGGCTTGATTTGCCCATGTATAGGAGGAAGCCCCATTTATTTTCAACTTAATTTGATCACCCTCACAAGCCACTGTATTACCATTGATGCTAAGCGTAGGATTTGGGTGAACCATCACTTGATGAAAAGCTGTGCCTTCGCAACCTAGTAATGATAATGATCTAATTGAATATGTAGCTGCGCTTGAAGCAATGACATACAAGGTTGGGTTGTTGGTGCCATTATTCCAAGTGTATGTATTGGCTCCTTGTGCAACTAAACTAAATGAATCGCCGGTGCAAACAGCGGTTGGCGCTGAAATGTTCACAGTAGGATTCGGACTTAAATTAACGGCAATGGTATTTGAAGCACTGCAATTGCCCAAAGTATTTGTTGCGACAACTGTAAAAATACTTGAAACGCTTGGGGTAAAAACAAAAATAGAATCATTTGAACCTGTGTTCCAGGAATAACTGTTGGCGCCACTTAATTGAATGGTGAATGACTTACCGGCACAAACACTATTGGTGGATGGAAAATTGATTGTTGGTTTACTCACGGTGTAATTGCCGGATGCACTACTCATACATGTTCCTTGTTGAATGCTGTATGTAAAAGTATTCACACCGTGCTGAGCAAGTGAAGGATTTAACACACCTGATAATGATCCAATAGGTATTTGACCATTCACGGCATTGCAGTAAAAGACTCCACCACCTGGATTTACATTTAGTTGAATGCTTGCATTCGAAGAGCAAAGAAGTTGGTTTGGAGGGTTTACGCTAGGAGTGATGGGATTAAAATAAGTAATGGACATGGTTTTTGTTTGCGGACAGAACGCTGTAGTTGGTGTTACGGCAACTGTATAAATAATGTTGACTGAGCTGCCGACGTTAGCTGTAGGCTGAATGATGGTGTTTTGTAAAGTTGGAATATTACCGGCTAAAAAAATGTTGGGCGACCATGTGTAGGTATAATAACCGTTTGGTGGATTGCTGCTGAATGCATTATTTGCCATAATTGCATTTCCTGGACACAAGGTGACGTTGTTTGGACTTAATGTAAAATTAAATGGTGGCATTACATTTGTGGAGAATGTACTTGAATATTTACATGAACCATCGAAAGCTTGCACGAAATATGAAGCACCGCCTATTAACCCATTTACTGAAAAAATATTTGCAGCTGTTGGATTCACTGAACTGACATAAGCCGGTGTAACAGTTGATACTGAATTCACAATAAAATAATTAAAGCCGGTTGGTGAACCCAAGGCAGGCGTTAAGCTGATTACAGCTTGACCATTGTTGGCTCCTGAACAAATCAAATTTGGGTAAGTAACTGCCATTGATCCTGGAGAAGAAGCAACCAATGTGTATTTAATAGAATCTTGACAACCCTGTGCGGAGAGATAAGTTAACATCAATGTATTTCCTTGTGTGGCATTGGTTATAGTGAATGAAGGTGCTGTGCCTCCTAAACTTGGGCTTACAGCTGCATTGTTAAAATACCATTGATAATTGGTGCCACCGATTATATTAAAATATGCAGAAGCGCCGCAGAATGGTTTCAAGATTGAAATTTTTGACTGCGTATAAAGACCAATATTTAAAGTTGTTTGGGCAGCGCCACAATTTGCAAAATTAGGTGACGAAACCGATACTGAATAAATTCCAGGCGGTGCATTTGTTAAAACGGAATTTGTGCTCACAATTGAATTTGTTGAATTAACCCATTGATAAGTATATTGATTATACGCACCTGTTGCCACAACGGTCGCTGAACCACTTGTTCCACCTATACAACATGAATTAGTTGCCAAACCACTAATCGCTGAGGGATTGTTAACGATAGTTCCTGTAAGACTAATAGTACAACCGTTATAAGGTTCGATCATTGATACCGTATAAACATTATTCACAACTGCATTTGTTATGGTTATTGCTGTTAAGGATGTTTGATTTGCACTAATAGGATAACCTGGTGGCGCTGTCCATGTGTAGTTAACGAATCCAAATGGTGCATACAAATTGGCAATAGTTGATCCACTGCAGTAATTTATTGGCATTGTAAGAGTCGAACTTAAAGCACACAAACATGGTCCGTTAATGCCATAACTACAAGTGGCATCAAACAAGGTCACACCTACATGATCACCAGATTGACAGTCGTTTGTTAGCACCTCAACCGTTACACAAGAACCTAGAAATGGTGATAGGTCAAGTTGATGCATTCGCCAATTGGTCCATTTAACTGAATTACTTAGCGTATAGGTAAATACTTCAAAATTGCAATTGTTACTCGAGGCATTGAGGGTTAAGTTTGGACAAGAAAGTATGTTACCAAGACAATCTCTTAATTGTAGTTTAAAGCCGGCTTGCTCACAACATTGGTGATTACCCCCTTGATAATATCCTGCAAAGGCAAATGTAAAAATTGAAAAGGAACTACTAACATACAAAGTTCTTGAAAGCTTGGTACTTATTCCATTTGCGACATGATTATTCAGAAGCGCCACTTTTGATCCGCCTAAAGGTGAATTTATAATGGTCCCAATATTTGGAAAAAAAAGTATAGGTGTTGAAACAATTGAAAACTCAGGGCTCCCGGCATTCCATGCACTGGAGGTATTACAACTTGTTGGCGTTTGACTGCTGATTGTCCAGCCACTCACCGCATTAGCAGTAGTGTATGCACCAACAGATGTTAATTCAAAATCAATATTGTTACAGTTTACTGTTGATTGTGCGTGCAATTCGGCATAATTCGAAACTAAAAAAAGAAAGAAAAAATGGATTGTTTTTTTAGTTAAACATAACATATAGTAAAAGTAGTTTGATGCGTTTGCAATTCAAACTCATTCACTCATTAGGAATTAAGCCTTAATCATGCGATTGGACATTTAATGTTTACAAATTAATTTATTTCATCAATTTATTGATCATTTTCACCCTCTGATTTCTCTCAAAAGAAAAGACAGTGCTGGTTTTATCAACTTGCAAATAAAGTGCCAAGCATTTTTTGAAAAGCCTCACACTTTTTTCTTGATTATTTTGACTTTGGTTCATTAGGGCTAATTGAAACAAAAGATCAGCTAGCTTTTGAAAATTATCTTCATTAAAATCTCGTTTGTTGATTAATTCAGAAATGAATTCATCATTGTTTATTTCAATTGTTTTTTCAAAAGGCAAAACCAAGACTTCTTCAATTTTTTGTTCAAGCAATTCCACACTTAGTTTAATTTGTCCTTCGTTAGAATCCCCCATGGCATTAAACAAAACCTTGCCCAAGGCCCTGCTCATTTGGTTAAGGTGTTTTTCTATATAATCTTCTTTAGGCATGAATGGAAAGAATGAATAAAATTAAGCTTTTAGGTGGCAGTTTTTGATGCACAAATTTATATTAAGCTTAATGCTACCTTAAAATGCCCCTTTTTTCGCACCAGGGTAGCAAGAATATTTAAAAAGTAGGTGCTTACACGAGGGATGTAGCGTACCGATAGTTACCGGAATATTAAAGTTCTTTCGCCAAATCGGTATTTTTTAAGGCGGCAAAAAGCGAGTAACCACAGTCCGACCCAAATACAGAAATTAAAGCATCAGATGATAAAATTCTAACACTCACAAACCCCCCCGCAACACTTCCCAAAGCACAATACCGGCACTCACAGCAATGTTTAAGGAGTGTTTACTGCCCAATTGGGGAATTTCGATAACGCCGTCGCAAACATCAACAATATCTTGTTCCACACCATACACCTCGTTACCAAAAACCAAAGCACAAGCTTTTGGAAAGGACATTTTATTCAATGGCGTGCTGTTTTCGGCCTGTTCAACGGCATAAACAGGTATTTTTTTGCTTTTTAAATAGTCGATGCCTTTTTGTGTACTGTCGAAATACTGCCATTTTACAGTATTTGTAGCGCCCAAGGCGGTTTTTTCAATTTCTTTATTGGGCGGACAGCCGGTGAGGCCACAAAGCAAAATTTCGTCGATTAAAAAGGCGTCGGCACTACGAAAAACAGAGCCCACATTGTGCAAACTGCGCACATTGTCTAATACAACCACAATGGGCTTTTTGGCAGCTTGGGTAAATTCTTCTTGGCTTAGGCGTTGAAGTTCTTCGTTTTTAAGTTTACGGCTCATTACGAGTAAATGAATTGGAGATTATTATTTATATTTAACCTTTCAAAAGGTACTTTGTGAAGGTAAGTAAAGAATTTAAAATAGGTTTGGTAGTTGTGGTGGCTGTTGCCGCTTTTGTGTGGGGAGTAAGTTTTTTAAAAGGAACCGAAATGTTTGAAGGGAAGTATTATTTATACGCTCTTTATCCTAAAATAGAAAACTTAATTCCGGCCAATCCCGTGCAAATTAATGGTTTCAAAATCGGGCAAATCAACAAAATTTCATTGCTTCAAAAAGGCGGCAAAAACTTGGTGCTTGTAAAATTTCTCATTACTGAAGAAATTCCCATCCCTCAGCACTCGCGGGCAAGGGCTGTAAGTGCCGACTTACTGGGCACAAAAGCCGTTGAAATTATTTTTAGCAATAGCAAAGAAATGGTTAAAAACGGTGATACACTGGTTGCCGAAACCGAACAAGGACTGAAAGAATCTTTTAATGCCCAATTGGCACCTTTACAAGCCAAAGCCGAAAAACTGATAGGCAGTATCGACAGTGTGTTTACCGTTGTTACTACCATGTTAAATCCTAAAGCCCGTAACAACATCGACTTGACCTTTGAAAGTGTTCGCAAAGCCATTAACAACATCGAAAAAACAACTTACAAAATGGATGATTTGTTGGCCACTGAAAAACCAAAAATTACCGGCATCCTGAATAATCTCAATAGCGTAACTGCAAACCTCTCTAAAAACGAAGAGAAGATTAATGCGGCCATTACCAATTTCAGCAATCTTTCGGATAGTTTATCGAAAGCCAAACTCAACAGCGCCATTAACAATGCCGATAAAACTTTAAAAGAATTAAACGATTTGTTGGCTAAGATTAATTCAGGCCAAGGTACCTTGGGTAAAATGGCCAAAAATGATTCGCTTTACAACAACCTCAATAAATCGGCTGAAGATTTGGATAAATTGTTGAAAGATTTACGCATGAACCCTAAACGTTATGTTCATTTCTCTGTTTTTGGTAAGAAGGATAAAAACAAACCTGTAAACTAATATCATGATTGGTTCAATTATTTTCTGTTTATTACTCGTTGGCGCCTCTGCATTTTTTTATACCAATGCAAAAAAAATTCGCCGAAATATATTAATTGGTAAAGACACTCAACTATATGACCAGCCTGAACTTCGCTTAAAGACGATGGTATTGGTGGCATTGGGTCAAAGTAAAATGTTAACAAGGCCGGTGAGTGCCTTCATGCACATATTGGTGTACGTTGGTTTTGTGCTCATTAATGTAGAAGTGCTGGAAATGTTTGTTGACGGTATTTTTGGGTTGCACCGCGCGTTTCATTTTTTAGGCGGCTTTTATAATTTTTTAATTGGGTTTTTTGAAATTTTGGCAAGCGGCGTATTTATAGGCGTTGTTGTGTTTTGGTTGAGAAGAAATGTGGTGAAAGTAAAACGTTTTTTAAATGCCGAACTCAATGGCTGGCCGCGTATGGATGCCAATTTAATTTTGGTGACTGAAATGGTTTTAATGACTTGTTTGATGTTGATGAATGCCGCAGATCAAAATTTACAATTGCGCGGCAACGAACACTACCATGTTGCGGGTAGTTTTCCTGTTAGTCATCTTTTTGTGAATTCACTTTCAGGATTGAGTGATGGGACTTTAATTTTTATCGAACGTTTTTGCTGGTGGTTACACATTGTTGGCATTTTTGCCTTCTTAAATTATTTGCCTTATAGCAAGCACTTGCACATCTTATTGGCCTTTCCAAACACATACTACTCAAATCTTAAAGCCAAAGGTCAATTCAGTAATTTGGATTCTGTTACCGATGTGGTGGCGCCTAATTTTGATCCGGCTTACCAAGCCAAAACAGATCCGAATCATCCGCAACGTTTTGGTGTAAAAGACGTGCACGATTTAAATTGGAAGAATTTATTGGATGCATACTCCTGCACTGAATGCGGTCGTTGCACCTCTTCTTGTCCGCAAAACATTACCGGCAAAAAATTATCACCTCGTAAAATTATGATGGATACCCGCGACCGCTTGGTAGAAGTGGGTAAAGTAATGGATGCGAACAAAGGTGTTTGGGTGGATGACGGAAAATCTTTATTGGGCGATTATATTTCAAAGGAAGAAATATGGGCTTGTAATACTTGTAATGCTTGTGTGCAAGAATGCCCTATCAATATTGATCCATTGGCCATCATCATCGAAATGCGTCGTTATTTGGTGATGGAAGAAAGTCAAAGTCCTGCCGAACTTACAGCCATGTTTTCGAATATTGAAAACAATGCCGCGCCTTGGCAGTTCAGTCAGGCCGATAGAGCAAATTGGATTAAAGAAGATTAATTCACCACTAAGGCACAAAGAACACAAGGCGTCACTAAGTTTGAATAAATTAAGAAATGAATTTGTATAATTTTCTTTAAGTCATGAAGATTGAAAAGGCAACAGTAACCCAAGAATATGTGAATAATATTGCATACGATGTGTTGGCTTGTGCTATAGAAGTTCACAAAACGTTGGGACCTGGATTGTTAGAATCTATCTATCATGCCTGCCTCTTAGAAGAACTAGAACTGAAAGGATTTTACACCGAATCACAGGTGGAAGTGCCAATCAAGTATAAGGGTAAAGAGTTAGGAGGAAGGTTAAAGTTAGATATTTTGGTGAATGAATTAATTGTAATTGAAGTGAAAGCAGTTGATAAATTGATGCCAGTACATACGGCTCAGTTATTAAGTTACATGAAGTTAAGTAACATTCCTAAAGGATTATTAATTAATTTTAATTGTGATAACATTATTAAAAATATGGTACCCCTTGTGAATTAAATTTTTGCAGGTTTACCCAAAGTATAATTGTAAAAAATAGCTTAGTGCAACTTAGTGGCCTAAGTGTCTTAGTGGTAAGAAAATGAACGAAACAATAAAAGTATCAACCATGTCTGAAATGCTCGCCGCCGGCGAAACACCTGAAGTATTGTTTTGGGTGGGATGCAGTGGGAGTTTTGATGATAGAGCAAAAAAAATCACAAAAGCCATTGTGCGGATTTTGAATCATGTGAACATTAAATTCGCGATTCTTGGTTCTGAAGAAGGCTGTACGGGCGATCCTGCCAAACGCGGCGGTAATGAATTTTTATTCCAGATGCAAGCCATGCAAAACATTACAGTGATGAATGGTTATGGTGTGAAAAAAATTGTAACCGGCTGTCCGCATTGTTTTAACACTTTAAAAAATGAATACCCAAGTTTGGGTGGCAATTACGAAGTGATTCACCACACCCAATTGGTACAACAGTTATTGGATGAAGGCAAACTAAAAGTACAAGGCGGGGAATTTAAAGGCAAAAAAATTGTGTTCCACGATCCTTGTTATTTGGGCCGCGCCAATGATGTTTATGAAGCACCAAGGGAAGTGATCAAAAAATTGGACGTTGAATTACATGAGATGAAACGCAGTCGCGCCAAAGGATTATGTTGTGGCGCCGGTGGTGCACAATTGTTTAAGGAGGCTGAAAAAGGAAACAAAGAAGTGCATGTTGAAAGGGCCGAAGAAGCCTTAGAAAGCAAACCGGATGTAATTGCTGTGGCTTGTCCGTTTTGCAATACCATGATGAGTGATGGTGTAAAACATTTTAACCAAGAAGATAAAACAAAAGTGTTGGATGTGGCTGAATTAATTGTGAAAGCCAATGATTTATAAGATATACATGAAACAACTTCTGTACTTTTCCTTCTTCATTTTTATGTTCTCAAACTGTCAACGCGGACCCAAGGCAGATGAAGCTGTGGATCAAAAAGCTGACAGTTTAAGCAAACAATTAAATTCGCCGGCATTAAAAGCGGTGAATGCCGAGTTACTGAAAGAACCTTCCAACCCTGATTTATACAATAAGAGAGCACAGGTTTATTTGTCGTTAAAACAACTCAACGAAGCAGGTAACGACGCCAAGCGCGCCATTCAGTTAGACAGCAGTAAGGCCGATTATTTTTTAACCATGGTGGATGTTTATTATGCGCAAAACAACACGCGGTTGGCAAAAGATTTATTGGTATTAACCGGCAATAAATTTCCTGAAAACACCGAAGCCTTATTAAAATTAAGCGAATTGTATTTCTTGGTGCGCCAGTATCAAAAAGGCATCGACTATGTGAACAAGGCCCTTAAAATAGATGAGCATATTGCAAAAGCATATTACATCAAAGGCAGTATTTATCGCGAAAGTGGTGATACTGCTAAAGCCATTTCAAGCTTAGAAACAGCGGTTGAACAAGACAATCGCTTCACCGATGCATTTTATGATTTAGGGGTGTTATATGCCGCCAGAAAAAATCCGATTGCTTTTGATTATTATAAAAATGTGTTGCAAATAAATCCCAATAATTTTGAAGCCCGTTATGCCAGGGCCAAATTAATGCAAGACCTTGGCAAAATAGATGATGCCATCACGGAATATGCGGCCCTTTTAAAAATTAATGTGGCTTGTGAAATATGCCATTATAATTTAGGTGCCTTGTACTTAGAATTTAAAAAAGACAATCAAAAAGCACTTGAAGAATTTACAAAAGCCATTCAAATAAAACCCGATTACATTGAGGCTTACTTTGCTCGCGCTTATACATATACCAAATTAAAAGATAAATTAAGCGCAAAAGCCGATTATCAAATGTGTTTAAAAATTCAGCCTGATTACGACGCGGCTGCTGAAGCCCTCAACGGACTCTAGGTTTTCAACAAATAGCGCTTTGTTTTTAAAATGGAAGTAATAGCGACTGATTAAAGCCTACATTTAGCGGATACAAAATTAAAATGACAGAGAACAAGAAACAAGTAGGATTGGCATTGCAAGGCGGAGGCGCCCATGGTGCATTTACTTGGGGGGTATTGGATCGTTTATTGGAAGAAGAAGACTTAATTGCCGATGCCATGTGCGGCACCAGTGCCGGCGCTGTAAATGCAGTAACCTGTGCTTACGGTTTGCACCTTGGCGGACCACTCAAAGCAAAAGAACTTTTAGAAGCACTTTGGCGCAAAATTGCACTCAGCGGCAGTTTTTTATTTAAACCGGGCATGTTCGATAAAGCATACAGCAACGGCGATATTTACAACAGTCCGGGCTACATGATGTTTAACGCCATCTCGCAAGTGATGTCGCCTTACAATTTTAATCCCTTTAATTATAACCCCCTAAAAGACATTTTAAACGGGCTAATCGATTTTGAAGAACTGCACTTATACAATAAAAAGAAATTATTTATTTGTGCCACCAACGTAAAAACGAATAGGGCCAAAATTTTCACCAACAACGAAATCACCGTCGATTCGGTAATGGCTTCTGCTTGTTTACCATTTTTATTTCAAGCCGTTGAAATTGACGGTGAGTATTATTGGGATGGCGGCTACATGGGTAATCCACCCATTTTTCCTTTAATCACCAATACCAATTTACACGACATCTTGTTGGTAAAAATTAACTCGATTGTAATTAACTCGGTACCCACCACTGCCCGCGATATTTCTGACAGGGTAAATGAAATTTCTTTCAATAGCAGCTTAATCAACGAAATGAAATTAATTCATTACCGTAACGAACTAATCCGTCATGGCATTTTAAAAGTGGATGACAAAGAAAATAGGGAAATTTTTGTGCATACCATCAGCGGTTACAACGAACTGAGTCAACTCAGCTATAGCAGCAAGATGAATACTGCGTGGGATTTTTTAGTGGAATTAAAAGAAAAAGGCAGGCGCGTGGCCCAAGAATGGATTGAGACCGATTTTCATGAAGTGGGTAAAAAATCAACCTTTGATGTTGAAACCCACTTTTTTGGAAAATTATAATAAACTTTAAATCCTGCTGTTTAAAAGCGCTTAGGCCTATTATTTTATTAGTTTTACGTGTTTGAATCGGGTAAATAAAATGTATTTTCAATTCGGCAATAAAGGCTACACAACAAAACAATTGCTTTTCTTAGCATGTATCCTTATGCTTGCAAATATTGGCCACGCACAGGTATTTTATTCCACCAATCCAAGCTATATTCAATCAAAAACAGAAGGCAACAACCTCAGCACTATTTACAAAAACAATTATCCTGATACCTCCATCTTAAATTACCACCAAACCATGCCTGTAAATTTTATGGGCAACATCGGTTTACCCTCGCCCAATTTATTGATGCAATATGGAAGCGATAAAATAGGTTTTCGGTTTTTTGACCTGCCCTATAAAAACGATTTGTTCAGTGAAAAAAATGTTGTGTACACCGTTTCAAAGGGTCCATACGCATCACTCAACGGACTTACCGGCTCCAAAGAATTTCAAGCCGCAAAAATAGTCTACACACAAAGTTTTGCAAACCGATTGAGCGTATCGCTAAATTTCGACCGACTTACCTCGAAGGGATTTTATCTTAGACAACTAAGTTTTGCAAGCAATTTTGTGCTTAGTAGTCATTATCAAAACAAAAAAAACAATTTTGGTTTTTATACATATATCATTAACAACGGCAATAGAAATCAAGAAAATGGCGGCATTAAAGATGTGGTATTAAATGATTCAACCGCTATACTTAACAAACAACTCATGGCTGTAAAAATTTCTAATGCCAGCCATGATAACCGACAAACTAAATTGATGTTTAATCCATGGGTAAAATTATTTACCAAACACGATTCAGCGAATAAGTTCAACCATTATTTACAATTAAAATCACAAATTGATTTTAATGCATTTAAGTACAAGGATTTAAATTTTGTTCGCGACAACTATTACCACGTCATCAATTATGATTCTCTAAAAACCAACGACAGCAGTAACTTCCGTCAAATTGAGAACAGCTTAGCCTATACCATGCAACAAAAAACCAAAGGTGCAAACTTTACTTTAGGTTATAAAAATCAAATTAATAAAGTATGGCAAAAACACGATTCAAGTTTTGTGAATCAAATGTTGTACACTGAATTTGTGTTTAGAAATTTTGATGCTTTGGATACATTATGGCATAAAGGATTTGAAAGCACAATAAAAGCCGATTATGTGTTTGACGGTAAAAATGCAGGCAATTATAAATTTGAAAATAAAAGCATCTATTATTTAAACAAGAACCAAAACAGATACTTTTTCGTGAATGCCTTTGCAGAGAAAAGAAACGCAGATTACTTTTACAATTCTTGGCGCAGCAATCACTTTTCGTGGAACAATAATTTTGCAGCACAAGAGCAGGCCCAAATTCAAACCGGCATTAACATGGGCAACGGGTTTAGCTTCTCCTGCATGTATCAAAACATCTTTAAGTATTTGTATTTGAATGATCAAGCAAAACCTGCGCAGTTGCTAAAAACCATCGACAATTTTGCAGCCAGTTTAAATTACAATCATGTGTTTTTTAAACACCTTGGTTTATCGTTTGCACACACCTACCAAAGCACTTCCAAAGCCAAGTATTACCGTGTACCCGAAAACATTAGCAGTGCAAAATTATTTTATGCAGGTTCATTATTTAAAAATAATTTGAATTTACAAATCGGTTCTCAAGTTACCATTTATCAGTCATTTAAATCATTGGCCTACATGCCTTCTACACAATCTTATTATTTGCAATCATTGGCCACCACCCCTGCCCTGCCTTTTGTAGACGTTTATTTAAACGCCCGTATCCATCCGGTGAGTATTTTTTTAAAATTGGAAAATGCTTTGCAGAGCTTTGTTGGCAACAATTACGCTTTTGTTCCGGGCTATTTTCAAACCGACCGGGCCTTTCGCTGTGGCATCATTTGGATGTTTTTTGATTAAAACGCTACTGGTGGTGATACTTTTCACCACGCAAAATACTATATGCCCTGTACAACTGTTCAACAAAAAACAAACGAACCATTTGATGTGAAAAGGTCATTTGCGACAAAGACAGCTTTTCATTTGCCCTCTCGTAAATACTTTGATCAAAACCAAAGGGTCCGCCAATTAAAAACACCAGCCGCTTAAGAGAAGCATTTTGTTTTTGGCGAATAAATTTTGAAAAATTAACAGAGTTAAACTCCTTGCCATTTTCATCCAATATTACCAGTACATCCTCCGCTAAAAGCGCTTGCAGTATGAGTTTGGCCTCTTCGGCTTTTTGTTCATTCACCGTTTTTTGACGCACATTTTTTGGCACATTAATTGTCATCACCTCCATGGTGGTATAATTCTTTAAACGTTGCAAATAAAGGTCGATGCCGTTTTGTAAATAGCTTTCTTGGGTTTTATCTATTTGTATTAAGAGAATTTTCATGCGCAATAATTCATGAAAATTAAGTAAATTTGTTAGACAAACATGAAGTTAATTATTTCCATTTTTTATTTTGTATTTGCCTTCTTTTTTGGAAGCTTAGATGTTAGTGATGATATTGTGATGAACATCAAAGCCGGCAAGGCTTCTGAGTTGGTGAAGACTTTTGACGAAAAGGTTTCCATTAAAATAATTGACCAAGAAGATGTGCTCAGTCGCTCACAAGCAGAAGCCAATTTGAAGTATTTTTTTGAAAAACACCCCGTTAAAAATTTCGGCTCAATACATGTGAGCAATAACAGCGCAACCTTGCAATACCTCACCGGTTCGCTTGAAACAAGCAACGGCAAGTTCAGGGTTTCGGTGTTGATTAAACGAAACCTTGTGAGCCAATTTCGAATAGAAACCGACAATGAGTAGTTTTATTAAAACACACAAAAAGCATTTTAATTTTAAAAAATTCATTGCCTTGGCATTGCTTGAAGATACAGGAGATGGCGACCACACTTCCTTGTCTACTATTCCCAAAAACCAAAAAGGCAAAATGAAATTGCTTGTAAAAGAAGAAGGGGTTATTGCCGGGATTGAGGCGGCCGAAAAGATTTTTAAGCAAATCGATTCAAAATTAAAAGTGAAAGTGCACATTAAAGACGGTGAAAAAGTGAAGAAAGGTGATGTTGCTTTTACACTCGAAGGTTATGTGCAAAGCATGTTATTGGGCGAACGCTTGGTTTTAAACATCATGCAGCGCATGAGTGGCATTGCCACCAAATCAAAACACCTACAAAAACTATGTACCGGCACCAAGGCCAAGGTTATTGACACACGAAAAACAACACCCGGTTTTCGCTTTTTCGAAAAATGGGCAGTGGTCATTGGCGGCGGAGCCAACCATCGATACGGTTTGTTCGACATGATTTTGATCAAAGACAACCACATTGATTTTGCAGGCGGCATTGTTGAAGCCATTGATGCCGCCAATCGATATTTGAAAAAAACCGGGCGTAAAATGCAAATCGAAGTGGAAACACGTAATTTGGAGGATGTAAAAAAAGTACTTGCCCATGGTGGCGTTCAGCGCATTATGCTTGATAATTTTTCACCGGAACTCACCAAGAAAGCAGTGCATTTAATTCAAAATAAAGTCGAAGTTGAATCATCGGGTGGTATTACCGAAAACAACATTCAAAAATACGCCAAAGCAGGCGTTAACTTTATTTCAATTGGTGCCTTAACACACCATGTAAAGAGCCTCGACCTAAGTTTAAAAGCAGTTTAAACAATCTTAGGCTTATCATACAGCGCTTTTGCTTCTTTCATCATGGCATTAAGACTTTTAATGTCAATGTCCTTGTCTGCATCAATATAAAATACTTTTATTTGCTTCCGTCCCTCTGACAATAATTTAGGATGTTTCATGCGATATCCTTGAACAAATGCCAAGTAGATTTTTTTGTTTTTGGATGAAACGACAAATAACAAAACC
The DNA here is from genome assembly GCA_947453445.1 of Sphingobacteriaceae bacterium. GTDB lineage: Bacteria > Bacteroidota > Bacteroidia > B-17B0 > Aurantibacillaceae > Aurantibacillus. The sequence goes on along the minus strand of CANGGP010000001.1, from coordinate 101,097 downwards.
ATTTATTTTTATAATCGTAAAAAGGGGTGTTAAATTTCCAAGCCTCCGAAATATCTTTTGAAAAGTCAAGTATAAATTGACGAAGAAACAATAAACAAGATTGCTCAGGTTCCGCCAAACTAAAAAAATAATTATCGGTTTGGTTGAGCATTTTTAAACACGTTTAAGTACGATTGCCTTAAATGCGACACCGAAAATTGTTCAAGCACGGTATTTCGCCCCGCCATACCCAAACGGAATCTTAAATTTTTATCCTCTATCAAGCGGCTTAATTTTTCATGCCATTCTGATTCTTCCCAAATTAAAAATCCATTCTCCCCGTCGCGTATAATTTGTTTATTTACACCTACTGCACTCATTACCGTTGCCACGCCACAAGCCATATAGGATAATCCTTTTAATCCGCATTTGCCATTGGCCCATGCATCATCAGGCAAAGGCATTAAACCAATGTCTAAACTATTCAATTGTTTAACCTCATCTTCTTCTGTCCATGCAATCGACTCAATGCCCAAAGCTTCATTTTTATAATTGGGGTCACCGATGACCTTAAATGTGATTTGTTCACCATAACGGTCTTTGATTTGACGAAGCTCAGGGAGTAAATTTTCGAAGTGCTTAATGGTGCTAATGCTGCCGCTCCAACCGATGGTGAGTTTTTGTTTTTCTCTTAATTCAGGCATCGGCTTGTGCAAATCGGTGTTGATGCTGGTTGGTATTACCACAACATTTTGATTGTATGGCCTTGCTTTATCCGCCAAATAAGCGTTTCCGGCAATCACACAATGGGCATGTTTTACATTTCTATAAAATTTTTCAGGTTTTTTAATCCATTCCCACTTTTTATTACCCGGACTCGTATCGGCCAACCAAATACTATCGTCGAAATCAAAAATAACATAGGCCCCTGAACGATAGGCCAAACGCTCAAAAATAGAAGTGCCAAAAAATAGGGCTTCACGTTGTATAAAAATGATGTCGTATTTTTTGTAACGAAAAACATCTTTGATGCGAATCAAAACACCTTTCAATAAAATTAAAATTTTGCGCCATTCATTTCCCTTTGAATAAAAAACCTTGTCCTCCTTGGCATTCAGTAAATACGAAAATGTAAACCGAAAACCTTCTTGTTCTAAATACGGCAAATACTGTTCAAAGCGGTAACGTTGACTGGGCGAGCGTTTAGGACGGTGGGCGCATAAGATCAATACTTCAGGCATATTATTCTTCCACGTCTAATTTAAATTTATGAAGAAAACGGTGCACCACCGGACTAAGGATAATGGCCACAGAGGTTAAAAAAGTTACACCACTGTAGATGGCATAAAAAGAAGCGAATATTTTTCCCGCATCATTGTCTGCTTTGTCAACGGGACCCATGCCCGTTAAAATCATACTGGCATTGTACAAACTATCTACCCAATTTAAATGGAAGAAATAATGATAACCCGCCATCCCAATTAACAAGGACAAAACAATCACCAAAAAACCAACAATTGAATTGCGAAGAATTTTATTGGTAAAATGCTGTTGTGTCGATAACTTTTTCAGGTGTGAGGCGCCCATGGCATGTTGCATTTGAATTAACAGCTAAAAGTAAATAATTAATTAGAATTACTGAACCGATTTGTACTTTTGTGTTGTATGGGCTTTTCACTCGACTTCATAGAAATTTTAAAAGTGAGCATGATCCTTTTTGCGGTAATCGATATTATTGGATCGATTCCGGTGATTATTAATTTAAAACAAAGCAGCGGCAAAATTCAAGCCTTTAAAGCCTCTTGGGTATCGATGCTCATTATGCTTGTGTTTTTATTTGTGGGCGAAAGCATTTTAGACATCATTGGTGTAAGTATTGGCGATTTTGCGATTGCCGGTTCAATTGTATTGTTTTTTATTGCCCTTGAAATGATCTTAGGCATTAAAATTTCACGTGATGATATTCCCGATAGTGTGAGCATTGTGCCTTTGGCTTTTCCTTTGATTGCGGGCACCGGCACACTCACCACACTTTTATCCATTCGCGCCGAATACAGTTTAAGTTCAATCATCATTGCCATTTTACTAAATGTAATTGTGGTGTATTTTGTTTTGAAATATTTATACCTTATCGAAAAAAGACTAGGCTTGGGTGGAATTGCCATTCTGAAAAAAATATTCGGCATCATTGTATTGGCCCTTGCCATCAAATTATTTAGAACACACAGCGGATTGTAATATGCAAAGAGGATTGTCAACCATCTTGCTTTTAATGGCCTCAAATACCTTTATGACCATTGCTTGGTACGGTCATTTAAAATTCAAAGACATTTCATTTTTAAAAAATGCAGGTTTACCACTTACCATTTTAATCAGCTGGGGCATTGCCTTGCTCGAATACAGCCTAATGGTGCCGGCAAATAAACTCGGTAGTCAATTGAATGGCGGACCATTTAATATGTGGCAATTAAAACTCATTCAAGAAGTGATTTCAATTTCGGTGTTTGTGGTATTTACTTTGGTCTTTTTTAAAAGTGATCAGTTAAAACTCAATCACCTCTTTGGCTTTATGTGCCTTATTGCTGCTGTGTATTTCTTTTTTAAGAAATAAATCAAAATGGAATCAATGGGCACAAATGTTTAACCATGATATACCCTTGAAAATACAATGCAATCTTTTTTGATTTGAAGCACCTCACCCACTCTCAAATCTTCCTCTCCATCAACACGACGGATGTACTCCATAAATACCTGTTCGTGATCAGCAGTCAATTTAATCACTTCATATTGCAAAGAAGGCAAGCGATCGAAAGCGTCTTGCCACCAGGCCCTTAAGGCATGTTTGCCTTTTATCAAACCTTTTGTTTCGGGTAATCGAATTTTTAATTTCGGACTATAATGCTCTGCCTCTTCGTGGTATAATGACAATAATTTTTCTAAATCATGTTCATTAAAGGCTTCAAACCATTTAACGGCTATTTGTTTATTCGCGTCTACTTGCATTATCCTGTTTATATTTGTGTATGCTAAAAAACGCTTTAATTTTTATAATGGCAAGTTTTATCATGGCCTGTTCTTCTAAAAAGCAGAAGGTAGACTTAATGATATTAGACGCCAACATTTATACGGTTGATTCAGCATTTGGATGGGCCTCTGCGATGGTGATCACAGACGGTAAGATTGTTGAAACCGGCAGCGACGAACATTTATTGGCCGCCTATGAACCTGAAGAAAAAATATTTTTAGACGGTAAAACCATACTACCGGGCTTTATTGATGCCCATTGTCATTTTACAGGATATGCCACTGATATGTGGAAATGTGATTTAGTGGGCACAAACTCATATGGTGAAGTGCTCGACAAGTTAAAAGCTTATGCCGCAAATGCGCCCATGTATTGGCTGTATGCGCGGGGCTGGGATCAAAATGATTGGAAAGATATTTCATACCCTGACAATAGCGAATTAAATAAAATGTTTCCCAACCGACCTGTGCTATTAAAACGCATCGACGGACATGCAGGCATTGCCAATAAAAAAGCCCTTCAATTAGCAGGCATTGATGCAAACACAAAAATAGCCGGCGGAAAAATTGAATTAATAAACGGTGAACCCAGCGGTTTGTTGATCGACAATGCATTGGATTTGGTTGACAAGGTTGTGCCAGCCATAAGCGACAGTTTGGCAAAAGTTTACATTCAAAAGTGTGAGAAGCTTTGTTTTTCTTATGGATTAACTGGCGTGCACGATTGCGGCATCAGTGAACATACAGTCGACATCTTAAAAAACATGAATTTACAAATGAAGGTGTATGCCATGTTAAGTGACAAAGATGCCTATTACGATACTTGGTTGAAAAGTGGACCCTTAAAACTAAACAACTTACATGTTGGCGGTTTTAAAGTATATGCCGATGGCGCCTTGGGCAGTCGTGGCGCATGCCTTTTGCACCCTTATGCCGACGATAATGATTGGTATGGATTTTTGTTGGCAGAAAAAACACACTTTGAAAACATTGCCGAAAAATTAATCCGCTCTAATTTTCAAATGTGTACACATGCCATTGGCGACTCAGCAAACCGTGTAATATTAAACGCTTATGCAAAAGTATTACAAGGAAAAAACAACAAGCGCTGGCGCATTGAACATGCACAGGTTGTTGACACTTCCGACTTTCATTTATTTGGTGACTATAACATCATCCCTTCGGTACAACCCACTCATGCAACCAGCGATATGTATTGGGCAAGTCAGCGTTTGGGTGAAGCACACATGAAAGGAGCTTATGCTTATAAAAAACTACTCGCACAAAACAACAACATTGCACTTGGTACAGATTTTCCTGTGGAAGATATTTCTGCCATTAAAACTTTTTATGCCGCAGTGATGCGCAAAGACAAAAACGGTAATCCTTTAAATGGCTTTCAAATATCGGATGCATTGAGTCGCCAAGAAACGCTGAGGGGCATGACCATTTGGGCCGCCTACGCCGCCTTTGAAGAAAAGGAAAAAGGCAGTTTAGAAAAAGGCAAAGCAGCCGATTTTATTGTGTTGAGCAATGATTTGATGACCTGTAAGGATTCAATGATTTTAAACACCAAAATTTTAGCCACTTATATCAACGGGAAAATGGTGTACAAACAATGAGTCAATTTATCCTTTGTTTGATGTGCGTGCATTAGTTTCATTACAAAAGCGATTTTAATTCCAATAAATTCGAAACGTGTAAACCACTGTAATTTGGATCCCTCTGTTCTGAATAATGAATCGCGTCCCAGCCCGCATTAAGCGCTCCGGCAATATCACTTTCAAGATTATCGCCAATCATCACACAATGCTGTTTTGAGGTGGAAGCCAAATTTTCGGCCAATCGAAAAATACGCTCATCCGGTTTGGTAAGATTATGCTCTTCACTAATAATGACTTGATTAAAATACGATTGAATGCCGCTGGCTTTTAATTTAATATCCTGCACTTCTTTAAAACCATTGGTGATGATGTGCAAATGATAATGCTGTTTTAAATAATCCAAAATAACAACACAATTGTCTTTTAGCACTGTGCCGTTCGGTGAGCGTTTAAGGTACTGTTCGGTAATTAATAGATTCTCTTCATAATCATCATGGCCAAACAATTTAAAAACGGTGTTAAAGCGGTGGTTCCTTAAAAAATGTTTATCTATCTTTTTTTGATAATACTGAGACCAAAGATTTTTGTTTTCAATTTTATAACGTTGATGAAAAACTTCAAAATCACAATTTAATTTTTGAGCCAATAAAAACTCATCGAACAATTGGCGCAAAACCCGCTCCGAATTTTTTTCAAAATCCCACAAAGTGTCATCCAAATCAAAAAAAACGTGTTGTTTGTTTGTTAAACCACCCATCCTGCTATGCTATCATGAAAAAATCGAATCAAAAAATAAATCACAATGTTCCAAAATACCACTGCTGCGCTTAAATAAATGATGATTTCGCGTTTATCCTTATAAAATTTTTCGGCGATTAAAGCCCCTAAGGGTATGGAGAATAAAATTGGGGTGAGTAAAGCAATACCGGTTAATCCGAACCGCTTTTTAACACGAATGATGCGGCGGTTGGCATTGGTAAATATTTTACGTTTATGGATATAACCCCGCTTAATGCGATAAACATGCCACTTTTTTAAAATAATTGAACTTAAATTGGTAAAAAAAATATTTCCAAAAATGCCACCTGAAACGGTCACTAAAAAAACTTTCAGAAAATGGTAATTAAAAAACACCATGGCGCTTGGCATGCCAACTTTACCAAAAAAAATTGCACTGGCCAAAAAAACAGAAAGAATTTTTAAAAAAGCACCCATCAATTCTCAAATTTAGAGAAGATAATTTCTTGTACAAATTTCTTTTAGGCTAACAAATGTTATTCTTTTGGCCTTTAATACGTTATTGATATATTTTACGTAATTTTGTGCCCCAAGAAATTTAACCTTAGATATTATAACATGTCAACACAAACTGTAACAGCACAACCACAGCACGAGAGTATGTTTGAAGCCGTATTGGCTCGCCTTGACGCGGCTGCAAAATTGATGAATCTTAGCGAAGAAGTAGCCCTTGTTTTAAGAAATCCGGCTAAGCAAGTAAAAGTTAGCTTACCGGTGATGATGGATTCTGGTAAAATTCAAGTTTTTGAAGGATACCGAACTGTGCATAGCACGCATTTAGGTCCTAGTAAAGGTGGTATTCGTTACGCCATGGATGTAAACGCCGACGAAGTAATGGCTTTGGCCGCTTGGATGAGTTTTAAATGTGCCGTTGCCAATTTGCCTTATGGCGGCGCAAAAGGTGGTATTAAATTAGATCCTCGCAAACACAGTGTTGGTGAATTAGAAAGAATTAGCCGTGCTTATGCCGTAGCCATGAAAGATGTGTTCGGTGTAAACAAAGATATTCCTGCCCCTGATATGGGTACCAGCGGTCGCGAGATGGCTTGGATTTTGGATGAATTTAACAAAAATACTGGTGAAGATAACCCTGGTGTAATTACCGGAAAACCAATTGCCGTAGGTGGTTCATTGGGTCGTGATGCAGCTACCGGTCGCGGTGTAATGGTAAATACCTTGGCAGCCTTAAAAAAGATGGGTTTAAAAGCTGAAAATGTAACCGCAGTAGTGCAAGGATTTGGTAATGTAGGTTCACATGCAGCCCGTTTATTGGCTGAAAAAGGTGTAAAAATTGTTGGCATTGGCGACCACAGTGCCGCTTATTACAATGCCAACGGTATTGATATTGCCGCTGCCATTGAATTTGTAAACAATAACAACCGCAATTTAAAAGGATTTACAGGTGCCACCGAAATTAAGGGCAGCGAATTGTTGATCAGTAAATGCGATGTATTGGTACCGGCCGCTTTACAAAATGTAATCACCGAAGCCAATGCTGCTCATATTCAAGCCAAACTTATTGTTGAAGGCGCAAACGGACCGACTACTCCTGAAGCAGATCCAATTCTAAATGACAAGAAAATCATTTGTGTACCCGATATTTTGGCCAATTCAGGCGGGGTAACCGTAAGTTACTTCGAATGGGTACAAAATAAAGCCGGTTATTACTGGACAGAAGCTGAAGTAAACCAACGCCATGATGAAAAAATGGAATTGGCTTTTGAAGCCGTTTGGAATAATGCCGCGCATTACAAAACCAGCATGCGTATTGGTGCATATATTACCGCACTTCAAAAATTAGAACAAGGCGTGAAATTAAAAGGCGCTTATTAATCTATTAATAACTTGATTTTAAAGCACTTAGACTTTTTACTAAAAAAGTTTAGGTGCTTTTTGATTTATTAATTATTTTTAGATTTGGTAACTAAAACTTAAACATAAGATTTTGGTAATAGTATTAATTTTTATCGCCTATTTATTAGGTTCAATTCCCACCTCAGTTTGGATTGGCAAATCATTTTACAACATTGATGTAAGAGAATTTGGCAGCGGAAATGCAGGTGCCACCAACACTTTTAGGGTTTTGGGTAAAAAGGCCGGTATTCCCGTTCTGATTATCGATATTTTAAAAGGTACTTCGGCAGTTGCCTTATCATTTATGAGTGGATTTCACCCCGAAACTGCAGGTTTTGTAGAGCTTCAGTTGGCCTTGGGTATTGCCGCTTTAATTGGACATATTTTCCCCATTTTTGCCGGATTTAGAGGCGGTAAAGGTGTGGCCACCATTTTGGGTATTGTTATTTGTATTGTTCCGGCTGCTTGTGCCTTATCACTATTGGTCTTCTTAATTGTATTGTTTTCATCTCGCATTGTATCACTATCATCGATGTTAGCCGGTGTAAGCTTTCCCTTCTTCTTAAACGTGGTTTTGGCCAATCACAACCAAATTTTAACTGTATTCTCATTTGTGGTATCAATTTTATTAATCATCACACACCGCAAAAACATCAAGCGCCTTTTAAAAAATCAAGAAAGCAGGGTGCAATTATTTGCCGCCAAAAACAAATAACATTTCTTGTTAAATTGGGCCGTTTTATATACCAACACATTGTATTATTTCGTTTAACTTTGAATTACAAACCACGTGCATGAACAGGTTATTCTTCTTCATTACATTCTTCTTTTTAGGATTTAAGGTCTTTTCACAAAATGAAAACGCTGAAGATGAGTATGTAAATCCCAAGGTGTTAAAATACGATGATGTAACCTATGTCAACAACATCAAAACCGTTATGTTTCATGAAACCTCATGGGATTATAGCGCGCCTTTAATTAATTTAAACAATGGCGAGCAACTCGAATTGAGTTTTGACGACATGGAAGGGGACCAAAAACAATACAGCATCTCATTCATACATTGTAATGCCGATTGGACCCCCAGCGATTTAAGAACCAGCGAATACATTAGCGGATTTGATGAATTACATTTGTTGAATTTCGCTTATTCAATGAACACTTTTCAAAAATACACCCACTATTCCATTATTTTTCCAATGCCCAATTCGCAGCAAAACACACAATTTACCAAAAGCGGTAATTATTTAATGATTGTGTATCTCGATGGCGACAGAAATAATTTGGTGATGTGTAGAAGGTTTATGGTGTACGACAACAAAGTATCGATTGGTTATACTTTTCGCCAAAGCATGGGCAACGGTGACCAATACAATAAACAACACATCGACTTTACCATCAATTCAAACGCTTACGACATTACCAATCCTTTTACCGATTTAAAAGTGGTGATGGTTCAAAACAACCGTTGGGACAATGCCGTGAGTGGCATAAAACCAACCTTCTTAAACGGCAATCAATTGGTGTTTTCACTCGACGATGCCAGCACCTTTAATGGTGGCAACGAATTCAGGTATTTTGATATGCGTAGTTTAAGATTTTTAACCGAAAGGGTTAAAGATATTTACAAAGACAAAGATTTAAAAAACCATGTGGTGCTTCAAAACGACGAAATCAGATCCAGCAAGCCATATTTGTTTTACAATGATATCAATGGCAGTTTTTTAATTAAAAACCGTGAAGGACTAACCAATAACGACATTGAAGCCGATTATGTGTATGTTGAATTTTTTCTGCCATACATGAAACCTGAATCAGAAGGCAATTTTTATGTGATGGGCAAACTCACCGATTGGCGCATGAATGCAAACAGTAAAATGACTTACAATGAATTGAGAAATGGCTACGAAAAAAAACTGTATCTCAAACAAGGTTATTATAATTATTCGTATGTATTAAGCAACGACATTAAAAAAGGTGGCGATGAAACGATTACCGAAGGCAATTTTTGGGATACAGAAAATGATTACAATATTTATGTTTACCACCGTAAGTTTGGCGGACAGTATGATCAATTAATTGGCATGCGCAAAATAAATTCACTTAAAAAATAAGTTGCATCATTTGTTTTAAATTTTCCTTTTGGGATTGTCGCTCAAAAATGCTTTCCAGCCTGTATATGATTTAGCGCCTGCGCTGTGGAATTTATTTTGATAATAATGGCAAAGGGCCGCACCCATGGCATCCGTAGCATCGAGTAACTGATTTTCTTTATCAATGCCCAACAACTGTTGCAACATGGCAGCCACTTGTTCTTTACTGGCGTTACCATTGCCTGTAATACTCATTTTAATTTTTTTTGGCGAGTATTCGGTGATTGGAATATTTTTGCTGAGCGCAGCAGCAATGGCCACGCCTTGGGCCCTACCCAATTTTAACATCGACTGTACATTTTTACCAAAAAAAGGCGCTTCAATGGCCAATTCATCAGGTTTGTATTCTTCGATGATGCCAACGGTGCGTTCGAATATTTTTTTTAGGCGTAAGGCATGATCGTCTAACTTATCAAGTTTAATTACACCAATACCCAAAGGTTTTAATTTGTTATTTTGAACATGTAAAATGCCATAACCCATTACAATTGTTCCCGGGTCGATGCCTAAAATTATTCTATCGTTCAATGCCATTAAAGATGTAAATTTAGCAAAACAAGCTTGCCCCGATGCAAAGAAAAAAATTAATTGCGAACCTCCTCAAGATAGCCATTGGATTAAGTTGTTTTGCCATTGTGTACATTAAACTCAAATCAGAATTTACACCCGACAAGTTGCAAATACTTTCAGAAACCGCATTATCATGGCGTGGTTTTATGTGCATTGCCTTTTGTTTGCTATTAATTCCCATCAATTGGGGCATCGAATCATACAAGTGGATGTTGATTACCGAACCTGTTGAAAAAATCTCCTTTCAAACTGCCGGTCAATCGGTTTACAGCGGTGTTTGTTTGGGGAACTTAGCACCCGGCCGAGCCACTGAGTTCGTCGCAAAAATACTGTTCTTTAAAATTGAGAACCGCGCCAAGATCACTGCCTTACACTTTTTAAATGGCATGTTTCAATTGTCGATTACCATTTTTGCCGGATTATTTGCTTTGCTGTTTCGCATGCAATCCTTTGCCGAAACTTCGATGTGGATGATTTATGTGACCTCAGCCATTGGCGTGCTGATTATCTTGGCCTTGGCCGTCAGCATCTACCGATTGGATTGGATTTTGAATTTTGTAACACGTAAAATCAACAAAGAAAAAGGCTTGCAAGATTTTCACTATCGTTTTACACCCCTTTTGGTTGTTCAATTATTTGGGTATTCGGCTTTACGTTATGCAGTTTTTTTCTTTCAGTATATTTTAATCATTCGCATGCTTCATGCCGAACACTTGCCTTCGAGTGTTTATATGAGCATGGCACTTTATTTTTTGATAACCACCACCATTCCCATGTTTAGTGTGATTGAAGCAGCTGTTCGCGCCGCCATTGCATTGGTGGTTTTTAAAGATGCCGGCATCAGCAATACAGCCTTGGCCTTATCATCTGTGATGATGTGGCTCATCAATATTATTTTTCCAAGTATTTTGGGTTATTATTTTTTAGTCAAACAACAGTTTAATTTTCGGTTTTTAAATAAGCGCAATTGATTGTTTTATTTTGCATAGTTATACTTTACGCATTTTGTTTGTTGTATTTTTCCATTGGATTTATCAAATGCCAATACTTCAAACAAAATTCTAAGCATGTTGAAACTAAATTGAGTATTATTATTTGTGCCAGAAATGAAGAAGCCAATATTGAAAAGTGTTTAAAGGGCATCGCCCAGCAAAATTATCCCAAACACTTAATGGAAATAATTTTTACTGATGATGCGAGTCGTGATCAAACCTTATTGATTGCCCAAGATTGTTTACTGAACAGCGGTATCGAACATCAAATCATCCAAAATAAGTTGCAGTTAGGAAAAAAGAAAAGTCTGGACGCCGCCATTGCCCTTGCAAAAAATGAATTACTCATTACACGTGATGCGGATACTTTTACCGATTCAAATTTGTGGTTACAAAGCTTGGTTGATTTTCAAAACCAAACACAAAGCGATATGGTAATTGCACCACTAGCCATGAATTCAGGTAAAGGTTTTCTTTGGTCCTTACAAGCCCTTGAAAACAATGTATTGCAAGTATTAAGCGCAGGCAGCAATTATTTCGGTCAATCCTTTTTATGCTCAGGTGCCAACATGGCTTTTACAAAAAAAATATACCTAACCTGCAATGGATATAAATCACATATGCACGTTGCATCGGGTGATGATGTTTTGTTTTTGGAAGACGTAAAAAAAATACCCTCATCACGCATTACATTTTTAAAATCAAAGGATGCAATCGTTAATACATATGTGATCAATAACATATCCGAATTAATTTCACAAAAAGTGCGCTGGGCTTCTAAATTCAAATACAACTCGAACAAGCTGAATTTTGCTTTGGGTTTCTTGAGTTTTTTGGCCAATGCTATTTGGTTGATTTGCATCACTAAAATGTTTATGCAAGGTGCCCTATCTCAAGCCTTGATAGGAATTTTGCTGATAAAATTATGTGTCGATTTTTTAATTTTATTTGTAGCTTCAAACTTTATTAAAAACAAAAGCTTAATGGTTTACGCAATACCGGCGCTCTGCATATACCCAATTTACGCTTGCACCATCGCCTTGGCTTCTTTACTATTAAAACCTCATTGGAAAAAGTAATTTGATTTTTAAAAAGAAACATATTTCAACTGAATCCAATTCTCTTTCGGCCCTTACATGGAAACGCTTTAAACGTAACAAATTGGCCATGTTTGGTTTGGGTATCATTATTTTTTGCGCACTAATTTCTATTTTGGGTTATGTTATTACACCCGACGAAACACCTTATGCCAATGATCAAAAACCTGAATTACATATTTTACACCCGGGCTTTCAAGTAAAAATGCTTTTGGTAAAACGAAACGAAAATCCTGTTCCCGTTTCATTTTTCGAGAAAATGCTTTTTGGTGAAAAATCAAGCTTTACAAGTTATTCAAGCTTTGCCTATCATTTTAAAAGCGACAGTATTTATGTTGAAGAGTTTACCGGCAATTCACCTAACAAAGGCGAAATGTTGCGTTTTAACATTGCCCAAGTTGTTTATGCCATTGAACCGGGCACAAAAATTACCTATGATACCATAAAAAAAGAATGTCAGTTTTACCTATTCAATCAAAATCGGCTAAGCCATGAAAGCCTTGGTGACTTACGAAGCAAAATTAGCGCCAATCACTTGGTGAACAAAACATTTGTACTTGGAACTGATTTATTGGGCCGTGATTTGTTAAGCCGATTAATGATTGGCACACGCATCAGTTTAACGGTGGGACTAATTTCGGTGATCATTTCCATCTTTATCGGCATTTTATTGGGTTCATTGGCGGGTTATTTTAGAGGGCTTGTTGACGATTTAATTATGTGGTTAATCAATGTTGTTTGGAGTATTCCAACACTTTTGCTTGTAATCGCCATTACTTTGGTATTGGGCAAAGGTGTTACCCAAGTTTTTATTGCGGTGGGATTAACCATGTGGGTGGAAGTAGCCAGAATTGTACGTGGACAGGTGATGAGCATCCGTGAAAAAGAATTTGTTGAAGCAGGAAGAGCTTTGGGATATCAAAACAGCAGAATTATTTTCAGACATATTTTACCGAATGTTTTGGGCCCCGTGGTGGTAATTGCTGCCGGAAATTTTGCATCGGCCATACTCATGGAAGCAGGCTTGAGTTTCTTGGGATTAGGCGCCCAACCCCCTATTCCTTCTTGGGGTGAGATGACGAATGCTCACCACGGATACATCCTGATGGATAAAGCCTATTTGGCCTTTATTCCCGGCATGGCCATCATGTTGTTGGTGTTGGCATTTATGTTGGTTGGTAACGGTTTGCGAGATGCCATGGATACGCGTGCCATCGACGACAAACCACTTGTTTAATTCAGCACAATAAAAGCCAAATAACCCCTTTTACATACTGTCAAATAGAAATTACCATCTCATGTGGTTGAAGCAAGACCATAATTTGGTAACTTTGTTACTAATTGTGTTATGACTAAAACTATGAAATTACTCGGATTTATTTTCTGCCTCGTTTTTATTTCACAAAGTGCCTTTTGTCAATTCGATTTGAAGGGCAAATGGAAAGGATTATGTTTAACTGAAAAATTGGATTCCACAAAATTCAAAACATGTAGTTTGTGTGAGTACAACAAAAAAACCGCTGCCACTGAGAAACCTAGCGAAATTGAATTGGATTTTTATTTGGAGGATGTGACCGTAAAAGTTGGTGATTACACTTCAATCAAAGATTTTGAATTGAATAAAAATCAAAACACTTTGGAATTTTATTTCTCAGAACATTTATACAAATTCAAGATACTTTTGACAGAAGATTCGCGCTTTTTGGTTTTAAAAGATGAGGATCAGAGCATTATTTTGTTGTATAAAAAATAATCTGATGCTTAGGAAATGATTGTCTTTATTGCATTCACCCAAGCTACATTGCTATTTAAACTCTTCACCAGCGTAATACTGTTGCCGCCGTGTTCTTTAAATAATTCATCGTATTCAGTGCCAATTTCATGAATGGTTTCTAAACAATCGGCTACAAATGCGGGTGAAAACACCAAAATATTTTTCGAGCCTTTGGCAGCCAAATCTTTAATCACCTTATCACTGTATGGCTTCAACCACTTATCATCCAAACGCGACTGAAAAGTTGTGGTGTATTTGCCTTCAGGAATGTTTAGTGCTTTCACCAATTGACGACTGGTTTCAAAACAATTGGCACGATAACAATACTGGTTATTGGCATTGATGGTATTGCAGCAATCACCCATCTTGCAAGTGTTTTGGCCGTAATGCACAGAGGCCTTTACAATTTGACGTTCAGGCAAGCCATGGTAACTGAACAAAACATGGTCGTATGCATTTAAATCGTAAGCTTTAGCTTGGTCGATTAAGGCTTCAATAAATTTGGGATGTTGATGGAATTTAGAAATGATGTTTAAATCAGGAATCACTTCCCATTTTTTTATTTGGTTTAATACTTCTTCAATTGTGCTGCCGGTGCTAGAACTGGCGTACTGCGGATAGAGCGGTAGAATGTGTATTTTACTTGGTGATTGTTTTCTTAATGCTTCAAGCGCTGATTGAATAGACGGTTTACGGTAGCGCATGGCCAATTCAACAATATAACGGTCGCCAAGATGCTGCTGCACTTTATCTTTTAATTCTATGCTGTTGAGCAATAAAGGAGATCCATCTTTTGTCCAAATGGCTTGGTATAATTTAGAGGACTTAAAACTTCTGAAAGGCACAATAATACCGTTCACCAAAAGAAAACGACCAATGGGATTAATATCTATAACCCGCTTATCATTTAAGAATTGGGTAAGGTATTGCGCTACTTTTCCCGGCGTAGGTGCATCGGGGGTACCAAGGTTAATCAGTAAAACAGCTTCTTTCATGATACAATAACAATTAAACGGCCTGAGTGTTTAAATCATTTTCGGATGAGGCATCATCGTTTTTATTTTCTAAAGCGGCATCGGCCAATTTTTTGGCTGTACGTGAAAACTTCTTTTGAAACAAGATGATAATGGTTACACCAACTGAAATAGAGACATCGGCAAAATTAAAAATAGGTCGAAAGAACATGTAATCATCACCGCCCCAAATTGGCACCCAATCAGGGAATCGACCTTCGAACATGGGGAAATAAAACATATCCACCACACAACCAAACATACTCGGTGCATAGCCTTCGCCGTTTAAAGAAGCCACACCGTCGTAAGGCATGTATTCTTGAAACGAAGCGTTTAAGGTAGTGCCACGGTCGAACAGTAAGCCATAAAATGCGCTATCAAGAATATTGCCAATGGCGCCGGCCAAAATCAATGAAACAGAAAAAACGAAAAGCGGATCTTCCTTCTTTTGAATCATGTACCGGATATAAAAAATTCCGCCAATACAAGCCAATACCCTAAAAATACTGAGCGTAAGTTTTCCCAATTGACCGCCAAATTCAAAACCAAATGCCATACCCGGATTTTCGGTGAAATGTATCACACACCAATTGGCCAAGCGACCAACCTCACCCAAGGGATAGTTTGATTTGATGTAGATTTTGATGCATTGATCTACAAACAAAATCGAAAATAAAGTGATGAAAGGGATTTTATACTTTTTGAACATGAATGCTTAAAAACAAATTTATTTTTTTGAATTGCTAAAATTAAATTGGGTACAAGTCTTAAAAAAAAAGCCTCCGTTGCGGAGGCAATTTTATTTGGGGTGATTATGCCTGGTTGAGCTTCGCATCAATGCCCAATGTAGCATGGGGAACTGAACGTAAGCGCTCTTTCGGAATTAATCGGCCTGTTACTCTGCAAATACCGTATGATTTATTTTCAATACGAATCAATGCATTTTTTAAATTCACAATGTATTTTTCTTGACGAGATGCCAATTGCGCAGTTTCTTCTTTGCTCATTACATCACTACCATCTTCCAATAATTTAAATGAAGGAGATGTGTCGTCGGTGCCATGGTTATCTTCGTTACTCAATGTTTGTTTCAACAAATCGTAATCAGACTGCGCTTCTTTTAACTTCTCTAAAATCAATTCTTTAAACTCAGCCAATTCTTTATCAGAATAACGGCTGCGTTTATCTTGTGTATTCACAAAAGGTTTTGGCGCATCGGCATTATTCTTTTTAATCAAAGGTTTGTTGATGTCGATTTGTAAAGGGCGGTTACGGATGTATGCTTCCATGCTACCGCCGCTTGATTTACCTTCGTTTTTCTTACGGCGGCCGCGACCGCGTTTTTCGGGAATTTCATCATCATCGTCATCAATATCAGGCACTGCTGCACCCTCTAAGTCGATTAGGCCTGCATCATCTAATCCGCCGCCTTCTTCAATGGCTACATCATCATCTTCCGGTTTTTCGTAATCATCTTTTACATCAACATCAGCATCGTCTTCAGCTTCTTCAGGAACATCTTCCTCGTCATCATCGTCACTTGCTGCGCCTTTTTTCTTTTTTACTTCTTTAGCTGCTTTTTTGTCGCTTGGTTTTTTTGCAATCGCATCAATTGGCTTACCTGCTTTTTTTGCAGGTTTAGCCGTTGCTTTCACTACTTCTTTAATCGCTTTCTTAGCTTCTTCTTTCTTCTTTGGCATTGTTTTGGGAGCCGGTTTTGCCAATTTTTTTTCTACTTTCTTAGAAACTGGTTTCGCGGTTTTAACAGCTTTTTTAGGAGCCGGTTTGGTTATTTTTTTGGCCACTTTGGCACTTTGTTTTTTAGGTGCAGGTTTGCTAACTTTTTTAGCAGGTTTTTGATTGTTCGATTTGGCTTTTGTGGCTGCCTTTTTATCTATTTTCTTTTTAGCCATACTCTTATTTAATTTAATTTTTGTATTGAAATAAGTGTTGTAATTAATTCGTCGACTTCAATTGCAACAGCATTTTCGCTTGAGAGAGATTGTACCAGCTGTAATTCGTTGGTTAAAGTTTCAGAACAAATATAACTTAAATTGTTTTTAATTGCGTTATCTAAACTTGAATTTTGCTGTATTTTTACCAAAATTTTATCGGTTACTTCCAGCCCATTTTCCTTTCTCAGGTTTTGAATACGGTTCACTACTTCCCTTGCCAATCCTTCGTTTTTAAGGTTTTCATCCAAATGAATATCCAAAGCAACGGTAATTCCGCCTTGGTTGGCAACTTTCCAACCCGGTAAATCAACAGGGATAATCTCCACATCTTCAAGCTCTAGACGAATATCCACATTCTCAAGATTTACTTGGTGAAATCCGGTTTTTTCGATGTCGCTGATGATGTTTTTTGAAAATGTACCGGCGTATGCTTGCACTGCTTTCATTTGCGGACCACATTTTTTTCCCAAAGTTTTGAAGTTTAACTTCAAATTTTTAATGATTTGGGTGCTGCTTTCATCTACAAATTCAATGTTTTTTACATTTACTTCATTTAATATCAAGGTTTTTACAGCCTCAATTTTATCTTGAAATGATTTATCTAAAATTGGAATTTGAATGCCTTGTAAAGGTTGACGAACCCTTAAGTTTTCTTTTTTACGAATCGACAACACCATCGAGGTGATGCGTTGGGCCAAATCCATTCGTTCTTCCAATGCCTTATCTTGCAAGGCTTTTTGAACCAAGGGCATATTTGTTAAGTGCACCGATTTTTTTTCGTTGCTTAGGTTTTGATACAACCAATCGGCAAAAAATGGCGCAATAGGACTCATTAACTGCGACACCGTTTTTAAACAGGTGTAAAGGGTATGGTAGGCAGCTTCTTTATCTTTGCTCATTTCGCCTTTCCAAAAACGACGGCGCGATAATCTTACATACCAATTGCTTAAATGTTCATCCACAAATTCCTCAATGGCCCTTGCTGCACGATGAGGTTCAAACTCTTCAAGGCGCTGTGTTACTTCTTCGATGAGTGTTTCCAATTTTGAAATGATCCACTTATCCAATTCAGTTCTATCATTGATTAAATCAGCATTATCATCGGCTGTATAATGATCTACATTGGCGTAAAGGGCAAAAAACCCATAGGTATTGTAAAGTGTTCCAAATAATTTTCTTTGCACTTCGGCAATGCCTTCGGTGTCGAATTTTAAATTATCCCAAGGCGCCGCATTGGCAATCATGTACCAACGTGTAGCATCGGCACCATATTTTTCGAGGGTTTGAAAAGGATCTACAGCATTGCCCAAACGTTTGCTCATTTTGTTGCCGTTTTTATCGAGCACCAAACCATTTGAGACAACATTTTTATATGCCACCGAATTAAAATTCATGCTGGCAATGGCATGTAAAGTAAAAAACCAACCCCTTGTTTGATCAACCCCTTCGGCAATAAAATCAGCAGGGAAATATTTTTTATCGTCGATTAAACTTTTGTTTTCAAAAGGATAATGCAACTGGGCATAAGGCATGGCGCCACTATCGAACCAAACATCAATTAAATCGGGCTCACGGAATAGTTTTTTACCGTTTTTTTCAAGCACAATTGAATCGGCATAAGGCTTGTGTAAATCAAATGTGTTGTAATTGTCGCTTGAAAAATTACCCGGCACAAATGATTGTAAAGGATTGTCCTTCATGTATCCCTTGCTAATGGCGTTTTCTATTTGTGACTTTAATTCTTCTGCGCTGCTGATAATGATTTGCTCTGTTCCATCTTCACTGGTCCATATCGGAATTGGGATACCCCAAAAACGCGAACGTGATAAATTCCAATCATTTAAATTTTCTAACCAATTACCGAATCGTCCGGTGCCTGTTGCTTCGGGTTTCCATTGAATGGTTTTGTTCAAAGCAATCATGCGGTCTTTCATGTCGGTTGAGCGAATAAACCAACTGTCTAAAGGATAATATAATACCGGCTTATCGGTTCGCCAGCAATGCGGGTAACTGTGTTCGTAGCTTTCCTTTTTAAATAATTTACCTTCTTCCTGTAGTTTCAAAACGATGCGCTCATCAACACTCAAGTATGCTTTTAGCTCTTTTATCTTACCGGTAGCTTCTAAAATTTGTTTTTGTTTTTTAAATTCTACGCTTTTCTCCTCTTCAGTTAAATAAGCTTCTTTTACATATTCCTCGCCGTATAAAAACACACCATCTTGCACTTCAGGAGCGAACTTTCCGCGCTTATCAACCAAAGTGAGCGCAGCCACATTGTTTTGTTTGGCCACTTTAAAATCGTCGGCACCAAAACTAGGCGCAATGTGCACAATGCCTGTACCATCGGTGGTGGTTACAAAATCACCCAGCAACACCTTGAAGGCATCGCCCTCGGGTTTAACGAAGGGCAATAATTGTTCGTATTTAATGCCCGCCAAATCAGCGCCGCGGCAATGACCTATGATTTTAAATGGGATGTTTTTGTCGCCTGGTTTGTAATCTTCAAATTTTAAATCGGCATGTTTTTCGTTAAAATATTTGGCTACTAATTCTTGTGCCAATATAACGGTTTGCAAATTGCCGCTATTGGGATTAAAACTTTCTACCAACACATAAACAATGTCTTTTCCAACAGCCAAAGCTGTGTTCGAAGGTAAAGTCCATGGTGTGGTGGTCCATGCCAAGAAATACAATGGACTTTTAATTTCCGGCATTTGCAATTTTTGGGCAAAGGCCTTTGGATCTGAAACGGCAAATTGCACCACAGCGGTTCTATCTTTCACATCGCGGTAACAACCCGGTTGATTTAACTCGTGTGAAGAAAGTCCGGTACCGGCCGCAGGTGAGTATGGTTGAATGGTGTAGCCTTTGTACAATAAATTATTTTTGTAAAGATTGCCCAGCAACCACCAAACACTTTCAATGTATTTGTTGTCGTAGGTGATGTAAGGGTCCGACATATCTACCCAATAACCCATTTGGGCAGTAAGTTCTTCCCACTTGTCGGTGTATTTCATCACTTCCTTACGGCAAGCGAGATTGTAATCTTCAACTGAAATATATTTGGGACTGTTTTTATTGCCGATGTCTTCTTTGGTAATGCCCAAAGCCTTTTCAACACCCAGTTCAATGGGTAAGCCGTGTGTATCCCAGCCGGCCTTGCGTTTTACTTGATAACCTTGTAAGGTTTTAAAGCGGCAAAAAATATCCTTAATGGCACGTGCCATTACATGGTGAATTCCCGGCATGCCGTTGGCGCTGGGCGGACCTTCATAAAAAACCCAAGGTTGATTTGCAGGACGACTGTTGATTGATTTCTCAAATGTTTTGTCTTCTTGCCAGAACTTCAATACATCTTTTGAAATTTGTGATAAATCTAACTTTTTATATTCAGGATATCTGCTCATTTGTTTAGTCCTTAGCTTCATAACAGTATGAAAAAAGGAGAGCGAATTTAATAAAAAAAGATGAGCAAAATAAGGGCTTTGATACGTTAAAAATTAGCAAAAAACGATCCTTTGCTTTAATTTTAATCATCAAAATTAGAAACATGAAAAAATCCATCTTCACCATTTTCACAATCATTGGTTTTTTGAGCCATGCACAAGAAAGCGATGTGTGGCGAATCGGCGCCCAGTTTGGCTTTCAGGGCAACGGTGCCAAATTAATTGGCGGAGATGCTGTGGCCGATGCCAAGTTTGAACAACACAATGCCGGTGCGGCCGGTTTGAATTTTTTTGCCAGATATGATTATAATCAGCATTGGATGTTGTTGACCGGATTTGGTTTCAGTGGCTATGGTTTTGAATTTTCTTTGTCACAAAATTATTCGCTTTTAAATCCCGACAGCAGGCGTGCAGTTTTAAAAAACGACATCGGTACAGTGGAAATTCCGTTTATGATTCATTACAAATTTGACCCCAATTGCAAACAAACAAAGTGGATAGTTGGCGCAGGTTTTACACAGAACTTACAAGGCAGTGCCAGCACCGGTGGCACCTACAATGCCGATAAAGAAGTGAATAGTTCAATTAATTACTTTACCAGCGATGTTAAGCTAAGCCATTCCTTATTTCCAACTTTCCGTTTTTCGGTAGGCAGGGAAAAGATTTTAAAACATGGCGGAATTTTGAATTGCAGTTTATTGTTTAATTATGGCTTTGCTCAAAATACAAGAGCTACGGTGAAATATAGCATCGACGGCAAGGAGTACATGCACCAATTTGGCAATAAAGGAAATTACGTAGGCTTACGTTTGGCGTATTATTTAGCGCCCATTAAATAAACAAATTACATACCACTGCTAAAGTGGCTCATGCTTTCGCGTTTCATTGGATTCACATTTAGAACAGGAATAGGACTTAACTCCACAACCTTGTGACCAACGGTGCCGTTCATTTTTTCGCCAATGGTTAAATCGCGCTGATTAATTTGAATGATTAAATCACATTCGTTTTTAATGGCGTATTCAACAATGGCTTCAGCAGGCGTGTTGCTTGGTAAAGAGCGGTTTGTACAACTTACACCTTCGGTTTTAATGAATTTTTTTACTTGTTGCAAGTATGGGAACAATTTGTTTTCATACTCTTCATCATTGGGTTTAAATATTGAAACAATACGGATATCAGATTTATACAATCGCGCCAATTGAACGGCATACGATACTTTTTCGCGGCTTTCGGCGCTTAAGTCAAAAGGCATCACAATGTTTTGGCAGCCATCTCGCAAATCGGTTGAACGCATGGTAATTACAGGGCAAGGACTAGAAACCAAAAATTTTGGAATGGTCATGGCAGTGCTGAACATACCACTTTTAAATTTGGCATTTTCTTCTAAAGCAATTACGGTTAAAGAAGCATCGATTTCTTCAGCCACTTTGTTAATGGTGGAATAGAGTTCGCCTGTCATTATTTTGGTTCCAACTTCAAGTCCGGTTTCTTCTCTTGTTGCATTCGCCAATTTTACCAATTCATCTGATCTTTCGGTTCCTCCTTTATCGGAAACATGCAAAAGCATTAACTTCGACTTGGTGTATCTTGCCAAGTTGTATGTTTGCTTTACAGAAAAATAAGATTGCTTAGAAAAATCAATTGGAATTAAAATAGTCTGATTATCCTTAATTATCATATTGACTTAGTTTGGTTTAAAGATATAAAAAAAATTTTATAAATGTTAAATTTTCAACAAAAAAGCAATAGTTTTTGACAAAAGGTGAAAACAGGGCGGCTTTTAATCGATGGTGGCCATCACTTTTAATTCGATGGCAATTGGGGTTGGAAGCTTATTAATCTCAATAGTGGTGCGACAAGGCGGGTTTTCTTTGAAATATTCGGCCCAAATTTTATTATAAATCGGAAAATCGTCCTTCATATTGGTCAAAAACACCGTTACATCCACAATTTTATCCCAACTACTGCCCGAATCTTCCAAAATATAGCGAATATTCCTAAAAACGCTGTGGCATTGTGCCGCAATATCATAGCTGATAATTTGGTTGTTGGCATCGAGTTCAACGCCCGGGATCTTTTTACTGCCCTTTTCGCGCGGACCAACCCCGCTTAAAAACAATAAATTTCCCACGCGACGTGCATGTGGATATAAGCCTACCGGTTCAGGCGCTTTGGATGATTCAATACTCTTGTTTGTGCTCATATGATGCTGACTAATGGGCAAATTTAACGATATTCCTCCTATTTTTCGATTTTTGGTTTCTTAATATTATGCTACTTTTGGTTTATGAAGATTGAGCAATTATACACCAACTGCCTTGCACAAGGCGCTTATTATATTTCACACGATGGTGAGGCGGCCATTATTGACCCTTTGCGGGAAACCGCTCCTTACCTCGACATGCTAAAGCAAAACAACGACCAATTAAAATACATTTTCGAAACCCATTTCCACGCTGATTTTGTGAGTGGTCATGTTGATTTGGCCAATGCTACCGGTGCAGAGATTGTTTTTGGTCCGAACGCCCAAACGACATATAAAAGTTACACTGCCAAAGACCATGAAATTTTTAAAGTTGGCGGTTTAAGTATTGAGGTTTTGCATACCCCGGGCCATACTATGGAATCGTGTACATTTTTATTAAAAGATGAAAGTGGGAAGGATCTTTGCATTTTTACGGGTGATACTTTATTTATTGGTGATGTGGGAAGGCCCGATTTGGCTATAAAATCAGACTTAACGCAAGAAGATTTGGCCAAATTGTTATATAAAAGTTTAAGAGAAAAAATAATGCCTTTGGCAGATGATGTAATTGTTTATCCGGCCCATGGCGCAGGATCGGCCTGTGGTAAAAACATGAGCAAAGAAACAAGCGACACCTTGGGCAATCAGAAAAAAACCAATTACGCTTTATCAAATATTTCGGAAGAAGACTTTGTAAAAGAACTTACCACCGGTATTTTGCCGGCTCCGCAATATTTCGCCAAAAACGCACTTTTAAATAAATCGGGCTATCAAAAATACGACGAAGTGCTTGAGAAAGGCTCCAAAGGATTTGATGCTGATACCTTAGAAAAATTAAGTCAGGATGCAAATACCATTGTGCTGGATGTAAGAAAGCCTGAAGAATTTGGGCAAGCACATATTCCGAATTCAATTTTTATTGGCTTAGATGGGCAATTTGCCCCTTGGGTTGGCAATGTAATTAAAGACCTTCAAACCAAAATTATTGTTGTTTGTCCCGAAGGCCGTGAATCAGAAGCAGTGAAACGTTTATCGAGAGTTGGTTACGACAATTGTATTGGTTATTTAAAAGGCGGATTTGAATCTTGGATAAAAGCCGGTAAAAAAACCGACCATGTGAACAGCATCAGTGCAGAAGTATTTTTAAAATCACAGTATCAACAATCAAAAACTTTAGATGTACGCCGTCCCGGTGAATTTGATTCAGCGCATTTAAGTTTGGCTGAAAATAAACCATTGGATTTTATCAACGATTGGGCCGATGACATGGACAAAAATGCTGCTTATAGCATTCATTGTGCAGGCGGATACAGGAGTATGGTGAGCATTTCGATTTTAAAAGCCAAAGGCTTTAAAAACTTACTCGATGTGTTGGGCGGATTTGGTGCCATTGCCAAAGAAACAGAGGCGCAACAGCACATTCTTCAAGGCAGCTTGAGTCATTAAACTGTTGTTGGGTATTTATTCGTACTTTTAAAAATGATTCAATTTTTTGAGTTGTTAGACCGCAACCTTCTCTTAAAGATCAATGGCTTTCACACACCTTTGTTAGATACTTTTATGTGGCAAATGAGCGAATCGTGGCACACGTATTTGTTTGTTTTTATTTTGGCATTTTCATTTTACAAAAAATATGCTATCAAAAAAGCTGCTGAAATTGTGATTGGCGTGGCCATTGTTATTGCTTGCACCGACTTAAGTTCAAACCTTGTAAAACATGTCGTGAAACGTTATCGGCCCAGTCATAATACCGAAATACAAGCACAAATTAAAACAGTAAACAATTACAAAGGCGGAACATACGGTTTCTTTTCTTCTCATGCCGCTAACGGCTTTGGCATTACCGCATTTTTTTATCTTTGTTTACATTGGTTAAATAAAAAATGGCGCTTGTTGCTGTTTATTTATCCTTTAACCATTGCCTATAGCCGCATGTATTTAGGCGTCCATTATCCATCCGATATATTGTTTGGCCTTATCGACGGGCTTATTTTTTCAGTGATAGTTTATCAAATCATGAATCGACACTTTTTTAAATTCAATGAAAAAAAATAAATTATTCTTCTACCTGCTCATGCAGTTAAGCTTCATTGCATTTTCGCAAATGCCCGAAAGTGATATTTGGTTGTTTAAAATTAAAAGCAATAAACAAGGGCAAATTAGTTTATACGATTCATTAAACATTACCAAGCGAAAAGGGTACGACAACCAACCTTCTTTTTCGAAAGATGAGAAAAAAATATATTACGTGAGTGTACGCGACGATAAACAAGCCGATATATACACTTATGATTTAAAATCAAAAAAACAAAACCGATTAACGCACAGCGCCGAAAGTGAATATTCGCCGCAACTGAGCCGCGATGGGAAGAGCCTATCCTTGGTGGCTGTTGAAATCGACAGCTCGCAAAAAATACACCATGTGGATGCGAATGACGGTGTGTTTTTGAAAAAATATAATTTTGATTCTGTAGGATATTATCAATATTTAAACGACGACACTTTAATATATTACAAACTCACCGATCCACACAGTTTGCGTATGCATGTGTTAAAAACAGGCGAAGACAAATGGCTGTGCAATAGCCCAACAAGGGGTTTTAAAACGATTGACCGAAATAAGTTATTGTATGGCATAAAAGACAGTGCCAAGGTTGATTTTTATATTTATGATTTTACCATACAAAAAGCAAAATTATTTACAAGCTACCCAAGCATTAATGAAGATGCATACTGGCACAATCAGTTGGGATTAATGAAATCAGAAGGCGCTAAAATTTTACGTTATGTGGTGAACAAAAATGTTTGGGAAGTTTATTTAGACTTGAGTGCCTTTGGCATTAAAAAAATCGCACGATTTATGTTTGATTCACAAAACAAATATTTGGTCCTTGTAAACAACACATAATCGCCGGAATGATTCTTTCATCACTCATATTTGTTATTTATCTCATTATCATCCTCTGGCTCATCAACGAAAATGGCTTCTTTGGCCTTTTTACAGATGGGCACATCAGCAAAAGAAATTACATGTACATTTTTCTGGCCAAGAGCTTAGCTGTTCCGGTATTTTTTGTGGTGTATAAAAAACTATACGGTGGCATTGAAGATTTGGATGCAGGTAAATTTTACCACGATGTGCAGGTCATTCACAGGGCTGCATTAAAAGATTTTGGATTTTATTTGCGTTTATTGTTTGGTTTACAAAATGATTTTCCAGGGACATATGATTTTGAATTTTGTTTAAAAAACACCCTTAATTGGGACAATGGCACGGTGAAAGATTATTTGTACAACGATAATCGCGTATTGATTAGAGTGCACAGTGTGTTCGAATTCATTGCATTTAAGTCTTATTTTGTACACGGCTTGTTTAGCTGTTTTTTAAGTTTTGTTGGACTTCAACTGATTTTCCGTTCATTCAAATTGTATTTTCAAGGTAAAGAATTGACGCTACTTTTGATTTTATGTTTTGTACCAGCCTTATGGTTTTATACCGGTGCCCTTTTGAAGGAAGGCCTAACTGTTTTTATCCTTGGTAATTTAATTTATTTAACGCGTGAACTCATCTTGAAGAAGTCTATACTTGATGTGTTTAAAATATTGCCATTTGTTTTTATGGCCTGTTTATTGAAACCATATCTTTTATTGTTTGCCTTTTTTTGTTTTACATTGTTTTATGCTATTCAGTATTTATCTGGCTTCGTGAATAAAACGCCCTTGTACTTTTTAACGGTATTTGTTTATTTACTCAGCACCAATTTTGCCTCAGAACATTTTAAACAACGTAGTTTAATGGAGGCGGCCTTAAAACATCAACGTGTATTTGCAGGTGTTGCCAAGGGCGGCATTTTTTTGGCCAATGGTGATACCTTCGTGCGATTAAAAAACGACAGTAGTCAAATTGTAAAATTAAGCGGCAAGAAAAATTTATACACCATCCGAAAAAACGTGAATTATATGTATTGGGAGCACAATGCAAATCTTGATACCTTGTATTGTGCAGCCAACAAAGACACTTTGAGCGTGTATGAATTAAAGTACATCATTCAAGAAAGTAAATCGAACATTCAAATTTCTTCGTACCAAGGCGGTGCCATTAACATGTTGGTTCATTCCTTTTACTACAGTTTATTTTTTCCAATGTTTACCAATGCTAAAGGCTTGATGCAATTGCTGGCTTCATGCGAAAACCTAGCTGTTTTGCTGGCCTTTTTCATGCTGTTATATTATTTTATACGAAGCAAAAAAGAACATTTTTTCCCACTCGTATTGCTGTTTATTTGTTTGTGTATTTGTTTTTTGGTAGGCTTGGCAACACCCAACAGCGGGGCAATATACAGGTACAGAAGTCCCGTTATTTCATTTGTTTTTATTGCCGTTTTGTATTATTTGCCAATGTTTAATCTTAAAAAAACAAAGCCAAGTAATTAAAATATACTTTGTATATTTAGTTGCCTTCACACTACAATGAGTTTATTTCGAAAAAAAACTGTTGAACAAATACTTAAGCACTCTGAACTTGCAAATACACATGGCTCATTGGCAAAGCATCTTGGTGTAAAAGATTTAACAGCGTTTGGCATTGCGGCAATAATTGGCGCAGGTATTTTTTCAACCATCGGAAAAGCCAGTGCAGATGGCGGTCCGGGTGTGATATTCTTATTTATTTTCACGGCCCTTGCCTGCAGCTTTGCAGCCTTTGCTTATGCTGAATTTGCTTCATTGATTCCGGTGAGTGGCAGCGCCTATACATACAGCTATGTGGCCTTTGGCGAATTGTTTGCTTGGATAATTGGTTGGGCCTTAATTATGGAATATGCCATCGGCAATGTAACGGTGGCCATTTCTTGGAGTGATTATTTTACAAGTTTAATTGAAAACACAACACCTTACGCTGTGCCCGAATGGTTGCGCTTGGATTATTTTACAGCCAAACACAATTTTGATAAAGTTGCTGCGCTCATGCGCGAAGGCCTTGATATGGCGGCCATAAAAAGCGGCACCGAAACAGCAAATTTAGTAGAAGGCTATTTGGCTTTTTTGAATGCGCCGCATTTTCTTGGCATGAAATTGATTTTTGACCTCCCCGCCATTATCATCAATATTTTAATCACCATGTTGGTGTACCGAGGCATAAAAGAAAGTCGCAATGCCAGTAATGCCATGGTGATTGTAAAAATTGTGGTGGTGCTCTTGGTTATTTTTGTCGGTGCTTTTTTTGTCGACACTCAAAATTGGAATCCTTTTTTACCCAATGGTGTTGGCGGTTTGCTGAAGGGTATTAGTGCGGTGTTTTTTGCTTACATCGGTTTCGATGCGATTTCAACAACAGCCGAAGAGTGTAAAAATCCCCAGCGTGATTTACCAAGGGGTATTTTATATTCAATCATCATTTGCACTGTGCTGTATGTGGCCATTGCTCTGGTCATTACCGGCATGGTGAATTACAGCGAATTAAATGTGGGAGATCCTTTGGCCTTTGTATTTCAAAAATTTTCCTCCTTGCAATGGCTGGGTGGTGTTGTAGCCGTGAGTGCAGTGGTGGCGATGGCCAGCGTGATGTTGGTTTTTCAACTCGGCCAACCGCGCATATGGATGAGCATGAGTCGCGACGGATTATTGCCGCCTGCTTTTTCAAAAATTCATCCGAAGTATAAAACACCTTCTTTTTCAACTATTATTACAGGAGTTTTGGTGGCAGTGCCTATATTTTTTGTCGACATCAACATGGTAACTGATATTTGTTCAGCAGGCACCTTGTTTGCATTTTGTTTAGTTTGCGGAGGCGTGTTAAAATTAAAAATGAAAACGCAAGTACATCAACCAAAATTTGCGGCACCATACATCAATTCAAAATACATCATTCCATTGTTGTTTTTAATCTCCGTGCCTTGGTTGTGTTTTGAGCACCTTGAAACCATTTTTTCAAAAAATTCAAACGTAAATTTTGTGCTTTTTTCTGAAGCGGGTATTGATAAGATTCCAACATATAGTTTTATTATTGGCTTTGCTGTTTTTTCGGTGATGGCCTATAAATACAAGTTTTCTTTGATTCCTGCCTTGGGCTTAATTTGCTGTTTCTATATGTTGTCACAATTGGGACATAAGAACTGGCTTTATTTTTCGGCTTGGTTAATAATCGGTTTGTTGATATACTTTTTATACAGTAGAAAACACAGTAAATTAAGCACCATAAAAAAATAATATGTTAGTTTTTATTACAGGAGCCACGTCGGGCATAGGTAAAAGTTGTGCTGAAATATTCGCAAAAAACGGAAATGATTTAATCATCACAGGTCGTCGTGAAGACAGATTAAAAGAAGTGAAAACCTCCTTAGAAGCCCAATACAAGGTGAAGGTTCAAACTTTGTGTTTTGATGTGAGAGAATACCATCAAGTTGAAACTGCTTTTGCAGGTTTGAATGAAGAATCAAAAAAAATTGACCTATTGATCAATAACGCAGGCTTGGCTGCAGGATTATCAAGTATACAGGAAGGGAATTTATCGCACTGGGAGAGAATGATTGATACAAACATTAAGGGTTTGTTATATGTAACCAAAATCGTTTCGAATTTAATGATTGTGAATAAAAAAGGACATATCATTAACATTGGTTCAATTGCAGGTAAAGAAGTTTATGCTAACGGTAACGTGTATTGCGCAACCAAACACGCGGTAGACGCTTTAAACAAAGGCATGCGTATTGATTTATTACCACATGGCATTAAGGTAAGCGCCATTAATCCGGGCATGGTTGAAACTGAATTTAGCATAGTGCGATTTGACGGTGATGCCGATCGGGCAAAAAAAGTATACATGGGCATGCAGCCTTTAAGTCCGGATGATATTGCCGAAACTGCCTACTGGATAGCAAACCGTCCGGCCCACGTTAATATTAACGATATCATTATCATGCCAAGCGCGCAGGCCAGCGCCACCAACGTAGTGCGTCAGTAAAATGAAAAAAAAGAACATTTTATGTTTTTTATTATTGATTGTTTTGATGCCTTTTCAAAACAGAGCTATACCCCCTACTTCTAAATCACCCAATGCCACACGCATTGGATTTGGCTCGGGTTATGGTTTTTACATGATTAATACCCACCATGCCAAGTCAGGCGCTTCGATGCCCGGCTTTAATTGCAGCCTGAGAAGAGAATACAAAACAGATAGAGCGTTCAAAACTTTTTTTTCGTTTGGTTTAGAATATTTTATCCATGGTCTCAATTATTACTCGTATTATTTTAAACCCGATTCAATTAAAATTTATGACAAAAGTTTAATGACTTATAAATATTCGCTAATGGTTCACGAATTGGGATTGCCATTGCAATTAAAAATTTTATTCAAACGATCCGACAACAGTCTGTTTAGTCCATACATGATTTTGGGTTATCATTTTAGATACTTAATTACGTCGAATTTAAACATCAGCCAAAATAATGTGTTGGTTAAAAAAGACAGTCCTGAAATAAATTTCAGAAACTCTTTATTGGGGGCTAAAATCAACAGTTTTGTGAGTGCGGGCTTGGGTTGGCAAAAAAACAATTTGGCTTCATCCAAACACAGTTTTTTTATTGAGTTGCTATACAAATATGGTTTTTCGCAATACAGTTTTTCGCGCGACTATTCGGCAAATGCCATGTACATTAACGGCACCCATTTGAGCTTGGTGTTGGGGTACAAATATTAAAACATGCATTTGCTTTTATAAAAGGGATTTTTACCTTTATTATAAATAAATCATTATGAACCGTAGAAATTTCTTAATGGCTACAGCAGGCAGCCTCAGTGCCTTCGACATGTTTTCGAGCATCGATAAAAATTTTGCACGTCATCTTGAGAAAAAAATAAACCAAATCGAAAATCAAAGTCTATCTGCGGCTTCCGAAAATGAAGATTTTTGGGGATGGATACGCCAAGGTTATACCGTTAGTCCAAATGTGATCAATTTAAACAACGGCGGTGTGAGTCCTCAGCCAAAAGTTGTGCAGGACGCGCACATTCGATTTTATCAATATAGCAATGAGGCACCATCCTATTATATGTGGCGGATATTGGATCAGGGCCGTGAGGGATTAAGAAATAAATTGGCCGACTTGGCGGGCGTGAGTGCCGAAGAAATTGCCATTAACCGCAATGCTACTGAAGGATTAAACACCATTATCTTCGGTTTAAACTTAAAGGAAGGTGATGAAGTGGTGTTGAGCAAGTATGATTATCCCAACATGATGAATGCCTGGAAACAAAGAGAAAAAAGGGATAAAATTAAATTGGTGTGGATTGACATTCCGCAACCAACAGAAAATGATGATGAGATTGTAAAATTGTACGAAAATGCCATTAGCGATAAAACTAAAATTGTGCACGTGACGCACATTATTAATTGGAGCGGTAACATTGTGCCTGTTAGGGCTATTGCGGACATGGCGCATAAAAAGGGATGTGAAGTGATTGTGGATGCGGCACATTCGTTCGGACATTTTGATTTTAAGATAGAAGACACCGGCGCCGATTACCTGGCGACATCCTTGCATAAATGGTTGGGTGCGCCATTTGGCAGCGGATTGATGTACATTAAAAAAGAAAAAATTAAAAACGTTTGGGCATTGTTATCGGCGGTTGAGCCCGATGGCGGCGATATAAAAAAATTTGAAAGTTTGGGCACAAGATCATTTGCATCTGAAATGGCGATTGGCACGGCCATTGATTTTCACAATGTGATTGGGGCCAAGCGCAAGGAAGCGCGGTTACGGTATTTAAAAGATTATTGGTTGGAGAAGGCAAGTAAATTACCGAAAGCAAAAGTTTGCACCTCATTAAAACCTAAGTATGCTTGTGCCATTGGTAATATTGGCTTTGAGGGCTGGCAGCCACAACAAATAGAGGCCAAACTGTTTGAACGCTATAAAATTCACACTGTATCAATTGTGATTGAAAAAATAAACGGTATACGTGTGACCCCAAATGTTTACACCAATTTGCAAGATTTGGATTTTTTAAGCAAGGGTTTGGGCGAAATTTCAAAATTGGAAGTGCCTACAGCAACAAGTAAATAATTGTTGAAAATTATTAAAACAACCATATGAAAAACATTGTACTACTCATCCTTGTAGCCATTGTATTATACGCATTTTCAGACAATAATGGCAAACAAATCATCTGCTCAAATAATGCACCCAAGCCAATTGGTCCATATAGTCAGGCCATTCGCTCTGGCGGATTAGTATATGTATCGGGTCAAATTGCATTAAATAGTAATGGCAACTTAGATACAAGTTCGATTGAAAATGAAACCAAACAAGTATTGAATAACATTAAGGAGGTGTTGGAGGCAGCAAATTTAAAAATGCAAAACATTAATAAGGTGAGTATTTACACCACCAATCTCAAATATTTTGCACAAATCAACGAGGTTTACAAAAGCTATTTCATGGGACAATACCCTGCACGCGAAACAATACAAGTGAGTGCATTACCAAAAGGCGCCCATATTGAAATTTCAGTGATAGCAGATTAAACGCCAAACTGCGATAAGTGGTGGTCGAGGTGTTTGTAAAACATATTGTTCCATTCGGCTGCTGATAATTTACCGAATGAAAGTGATTCTCTGCCTTCAAAATAAGCTGAACCCAAATGTTGTGTTTTAGCAATGTATTCAACCAAACGTTTCTTTTCTTTTTCAAATTCACGTTCATCTACTATTAAAAATGCAGGTGCCGTTCGAGAATTGTGTGCATAAGGTTTTTCATTCACTACGGTAGGTTTCACCATGGCTTTTAAAATAAATCTCAAAAAGGCATTTGGCTTTGGGTGTTTGTTTTCATAAACCATTTCATAGGTAACGTTACAATGCGCCAACATTTGGGCAACATTCATTTTACCCCATTTAGCTGGTGTATTTAGATGAAGTTGATGAATTCTTGAAATAATTACATCAGAAGTTTCTCGGGTATAAATATTTGGAAGTGCCATATATTTTTTTGTAAAAGTATAAAAGAAAATTGGCTAATGCATTAACATTGCACAAATTTGCCAAACTAATATTTATCATGAAAATCCTATGAATTCTTTGACTATTTAAGGACTTTAAATAAAGCCTTTCAAGTGGCCTTTCGTGATGATTAACCAAAATATTTGTAAAGGGTGAATAAGCCCGTGATTAAAATCAAAAACAACACCATTGTACGAAATTGTTTTCCCGAGAATTTTTTCAAGATTAGTTTGCCAACGTAGGTGCCGATGAAACTGATCACTAAGAGAATTGGAATAAGAAATAAATCATCTTGGTGCACATAACCATTAAAAATATAAACGCCGCTGCGGCCCAAATCAATGCCCAAATCAATCACAGCAGATGTGGCAATAAAAACTTCAGTTCCCAAATCATAACCGGCCAACACCATACCACGAATAGCGCCACCTGTGCCAACTAAGCCGGCAACCAAACCCGATAACAATCCACCTGTTATCGAATTACGCGCGTTGGCTTCGAGTTTAAACTTGTTAAAGCTTAAAAGTAATATACTGGTGAGGATTAGGAAGAATGCCAGGCCAATTTCCAATGTTTTTACATTGACATACTTGCTTAAAAAAGCACCAATGATAACCGCAACCACAGCAGGAATACCAAAAGTAAAAATGATTTTTTTATCGAATCCATGTCGAAACAAGGCAATTTTCGACAAATTACTCGACACATGAAAAATGGCGGTAATTCCAAGGGCGGATTGAAAATCTAAAAAATAAGTGGCGATTGGAATAAAAAATACGGATGAACCAAAGCCACCCAGTGTACCTAAGATTTCAGCCAAAAAAGCCAAAAGAAAAAAATAAATTAAATGTTCCAAAATGAGGTTTTTAATTATTCTTGCACATACACCCGTTTTACCCTACCCGATACATTGGTAAGTACTTCGTATGTTATTGTATTCATGGCTTTGGCCATGTTGTGAATTTGTTGTGTGTTCTCAAAAATGATTACTTCATCTCCTTCTTTGCATTCAATGTTACTTACATCCACCATGCACATATCCATACAAACATTTCCAAGTGTTTTACAAAAAACACCATTGATAAACACCCCATGATTTGCATTTCCTAAACTTCTGGCAAAACCGTCGGCATAACCAATTGGAATGGTTGCCAACTTGGTTGTTTGATGAATCATGGCGTTGCGGTTATACCCAACTGAATCACCTGCTTCAAGCGTTTTAATTTGGCTGATGCGTGTTTTTAAAGCGCTAACATTTTGAAGTTTCTTTTGTTCCTCTTCATTTACGCCGATGCCATACATGCCAATGCCCAAACGTACCATGTCGAAGTGCGCTTCTTGAAATCGATTAATCGCAGCCGAGTTGCACAAGTGTTTCAAAACCTTATAGCCTATGGCTAATTCAATTTTTTCGGAAGCTTCTTTAAATTGTTTGATTTGATTTTTTGTAAAATCATCCAACATTAAATTGTCGGAACCCACCAAATGCGAAAACACAGAAGTAATTTTTAATTGATGAAAGGATTTTAAATACTCGATTAATTGGGGCAAATCTTGTGATTCAAAACCAAGACGATGCATGCCGGTATCGAGCTTTAAGTGCACGGGATAAGCTTCGCTAATACCCAGACGATCGAGTCGATCAACAAAATCTTTTAGCACTTTAAAACTGTATAATTCAGGCTCCAGTTGATACTGAATAATATCGTCGAAGGCATCTGCTTCGGGATTCATAACCATGATTGGTAATTGAATATTGGCTTTTCGGAGTTCAACACCTTCATCGGCATAAGCCACCGCCAAATAATTTACGCCGCGGTGTTGTAGGGTACGTGCAATTTCAACGCTGCCGCTGCCGTAACCCATGGCCTTTACCATGCACATCATTTTAGTTTGCGGTGAAATCAATCCTTTGTAATAATTTAAATTATCGATGAGCTTGTTCAAATTAATTTCAAAAACAGTATCATGACTTTTTAACTGCAACAATTGTGAAATGGTTTCAAAACCAAAGCTGCGTGCGCCTTTTAATAAAATGCAGGCATTGCTAAATAAATATTGGTTCAGGGCAAAGGCTTTTTCAAAAGCTTGTGTAGA
This sequence comes from Sphingobacteriaceae bacterium, assembly GCA_947453445.1. Classification (GTDB taxonomy): domain Bacteria; phylum Bacteroidota; class Bacteroidia; order B-17B0; family Aurantibacillaceae; genus Aurantibacillus. The sequence goes on along the minus strand of CANGGP010000001.1, from coordinate 66,495 downwards.
TTGAAAAAACATGGCTTTGTTATTAAACAAATATTTGTGTTTAGTTATTTCTAAGCCGATGCCAATGATTTTATCAATTTGATTTTGGTTCAACAATTCGGCCAATTGATTGTAAAGTGAGCCTGACTCAATTCCCGATTGTTCAATATCTGAAACAATCACCATTTTTTGCAGACCCCTGTTTTGTTGCTGCATAAAACCCAAAGCTATTTTGATAGAATCTAAATCGCTGTTGTAATAATCATTGATGAGAATGCAGTGGTTGATGCCCGTTTTAATTTCGAGGCGTAAAGCCACCGCTTGTAAATGACTTAAGCGTGTGTGAATGTCTTGCAGTGTAAAGCCCAGTTGCAACAAACAAACAACACAAGTTGCAGCATTGTTTAAAGAGGCGCGATCATTGAAAGGAATGTCAAAGTTTAATTCTTGTTGTGCATGTAATAAACTGAAACCAAATTGTTTTGTTTTTAGTTCGTAATCCTGTCCGGGTTTTTCAGAGATGATAATATAATTTACTTTTTGCTGAATGAGATTGGGATCAACACCATTTATAATAACTGTTTTTGCGCCGGCGCTTAATTTCAATTTTTCATGTAATTTAGTCTGCAAACTTTCAAAACCTTCGGCATGAGCTGATCCCAGCGAAGTTAAAAGCGTGATGGTGGGTTGAATAATATCAGCCAAATTTTCCATTTCATTAGCTGTTGAGATGCCTGCTTCGAAAATGGCCATGGTGTGGCGGTGATTTAAATTAAGAACGCTTAAGGGTACACCAATCTGTGAATTGTAGCTCTTTGGACTGCGGCAAATTAAATAATTTGGTTTCAACAATTGGTAGAGCCATTCTTTGACTACAGTTTTTCCGTTACTGCCGGTGATGCCAATTACCGGAATATTAAATTGGCGGCGGTGGTGGGCAGCTAATTTCTGAATGGCCTTTAAAGGATTTTCGGCGACTAAAAAAGAAATATTTTGCGGGATATATTTTTCGATATCAAAACATTTTTCTTGTACCAAAAAAGCTTTGATACCCATTTCAATGAGTGATTCAATGTATTGATGACCGTTGTTACGTTGAGTGATCAAGGCAATGAACAATGTGTTTTCTTTCGATTGCACATTTCGGCTGTCGATGAGGTAATGTTGAATCAAGTGATTCACTTTACCTTTAAAATGTGCGCCGCTAATTTCAGCTATTTGAGAGAGTGAATACATTTATTAATGGATAATGTTATAATAACAAACACGACAAAGCGGTTCATAGGTTTCAGTTTCACCCAATATTACCAATTCGTTTTGACTTGATTTACGATGACTAACGTATGCCAACTGACCGCAATTGATGCAAATGGCATGAACTTTGGTGACAAACTCAGCTGTGGCCATCAAAGCAGGCATGGGTCCAAAAGGTTTTCCTTTAAAATCCATGTCCAATCCCGCTACAATAACACGTTTTCCCATCTTGGCCAATTGTGCACAAACGTTGGGTAATTCATCGTCGAAAAATTGTGCTTCATCGATGCCAATTACTTCAGCATCGGTGGCCATAAGCAGAATGTTGGCACTGGAAGGAACAGGTGTACTGTGGATTTCTTGTCCGGAATGACTCACCACTTTAAATTCATGGAAACGCTGATCAATAGTGGGTTTGTAGATCTCTAATTTTTGTTTGGCCAATTCGGCGCGTTTGAGTCTGCGGATTAATTCTTCAGTTTTACCCGAAAACATGCTGCCGCAAATGACTTCAATCCATCCCTGTTTAGACCCACTGCTATTGCTTTCGAAAAACATTGTTTAAAAGGCGTTTACAACAAATCTTAAATGTACTTTAAGATGCGGCAAAATCAAATTATTTTAGGCTTAAATTAAATAATTCTTCTGAACAATGACCCTCGAAAAAGTTCATCAAAAATTACAATTACAAGCTGTTGCCTTGATTAAAAGTTTAAACGCTTTTACAGATCAAAATATTCAGCCCTGTGTTGAAGAATGCGAACAACTTCAAAACCAATTGGTTGTTATTCAAGAAAATTTAGCTGTTTACAAATTTCAAAAATCCAGCAAAGAAATTTCTCCAAGTTTTCAAATTCACTCGAAAGTAAGTGCCGTTGAGCCAATTGTAAAGGAAGAAAACAATCAAGCGACATTAGGCAATACCGGCGAATTAGCGAAGCAGGAAAATGCGATAGAGAAAAAAACAGAAAGCCTTATCGCCGAAAACAACCAAAACATTGTGCAAACGCCGCCTCCAATTGCAAGTATAGAAATAACAGAACAAACACAGGTAAAAGAAACGCCGAAAAGTGATCAAAAACAAAGCATTAAACCTTTGGCGGTGGCGCTTAATGACAAATTCAGATTTATTAATGAATTGTTCTTGCACAATGCGGCCGAATACAATATTGCCATTGAACAAATTAATAATTTAAATAGTTGGCACGAATGCGATTTGTATTTAAACAGTTTAAAACAGTTGTATAATTGGCAAGATCAGAACGAGGTTGCAAAACAATTGTTTGCCGTGGTGAAAAAAAGGTTCGAATAATGCGCCGATTAAAAATCTATTCTTTTTTTATTTTCATCCAAAGTTTTTTGTATGCGCAGGATACTTTGGAAGCCAGGCGTATCATTCAATTTCTTTGTTCCGATAATTGTTATGGGAGAGGGTATTTAAATAACGGTTTACAAAATGCCGAAAAATACATTGTTGGTGAAGTAAAGAAAAACAAAGGTCAAATGATTTTTGAAAAATCTTACACCCAAACTTTTTATCAAAACCTAAATACCTTTCCAAAAAATATTCAAGTTAAAATAAATGGCAAATCATTGCTTGTTGGTCGCGACTTTATACCAAATCCGGGAAGCAATAGCATTAAAGGTACTTTTACATTGAGCAAAAAAGACAGTGTTCATTATTCGGGTGCCGCCCATGATCAAATGGTGAGTGTTGTGATAAAGAAAAAACTCACTTTCAGTGTTGCCCACGAAGTAAAGCCAATTGCCGAGATAGAAATTGATCAAAAGACTGTAAGCAATGAGCCAAAAGAAATTGAGATCAAAATTAAAAATAAACTCATAAAGCACTTCAAAAGTAACAACATTGGCTGTTATATAGCGGGACAAACGAATTCAGATTCTTGTATTGTATTTTCGGCCCACTATGATCACTTGGGGGGCATTGGCAAAAACTGCTACTTTCCCGGCGCAAACGACAATGCCAGCGGCGTGAGTATGGTATTAAGTTTATTAAAATATTATGCGCAACATCCACCCAAATACAAATGTGTTTTTCTTTTTTTTGCAGGGGAAGAAGCCGGCTTATTAGGCTCAAAGGCTTTTGTGGAATCAAATTCATTTGATTTAAAGAAAATAAAGTTTTTAATAAATCTTGATTTACTTGGCACCGGGCAGGATGGCATTATGGTGGTAAATGGGGCGATACATGAAAAAGAATTTGAAATACTCAATCAAATTAACCAACAAAAGCAATTATTAAAACAAATCAAAAAGCGCGGTAAGGCCGCTAATAGCGATCACTACTGGTTTTCTGAAGCAGGTGTGCCTTGTTTTTTTATTTACACAATGGGAGGCATTAGTGCTTATCATGATATTTATGATATTGAAAAAACTTTGCCACTCAGCGCTTATCAAAATGTTTTTACTTTAATTACTGAATTTATTTCCAAACAATAAATCGGTTTTAATGGTTCTTTTTTACTTTTTCCATCCACTTAAAGTGTTCATCCACGATTTCATGTTTTCTGAGCTTTAGAAATTCGAGGTAGGCATTGGCCACCGGCGATAACTTTTTACTTTTAAGCCAAATAATTCGCCACTTTGTTTTTATTGGAAAGCCGGGTGCTGAAATTATTTTTAATTCACCCTTTTGAACTTCATTTCTAATACCAATGAGGGGCATGATAGAATAGCCTAGTCCGGCCAAAATGGCTTGTTTAATAGCCTCATTGGACGTAAGCTCCATCTTTTTTCGAACTTGTATTTTGTTTTTCAAAAGATAATCTTCCATTACTTTTCGCGTACCGGAACCCTCTTCCCGAAAGATTAGTGGCATTTTTTGAAGATCAGCTTTGCCTACTTCTTTTTTGAAACCCTCTTCACTTTTACTGCCAACCAAATACAATTCATTATCAATCAAAATTTCTTCATTCACATTTAAGCCATCGGGCAATACCGATACCAAAGCAAAATCAATTTCATTGCTCTGAAGGCTGTTGGTTACTTTCACTTTATTGGTTACATCCATAATTAAATCAATGCCCTGGTGTTCCTTCATGAAATCAGTTAAAAAATAAGGCATTACATATTTACCTGTTGAAACAGCTGCCACCAATAACCGTCCTGATAAGTGACCTTTAAAGGCCATGGTTTTATAATTAATGGCATACACTTCATTGATTATTTTTTCTGCCATGTGGTATATTTCCATGCCGAATTCGGTAACGTACAATTGTCTGCCAACCACTTCCGTTAATGGAATTTCAAATTGGTCCTGGAAATTTTTTAATTGAATTGAAACTGCAGGCTGCGTCATAAAAAGCTCTTCAGATGCTTTGGTTACGCTTTTAAGTTGAACAACCTTGGCAAACACTTGCAATTGATGTAGGGTGTAATTCATAAAAATAAACTATGTATCTCATAACAAAGATAAATAAAAATTTATGAAACACCAGGCTTAACTTTGTAAAAAAAACATGCTTATGCAAAAGGAAAATAAAAAATCAAATTCCGCAAAAAAAATCGCAGTTGAAAGCTTCAAGGTGTTATTTGCACTGCTGATTTACTCAACTTTTTTTCACAGTGAAATTTCAGAGCTTTTGAATAGATTTTCAAATTTTGCTTTTCACCATTTCTTCTTTACCATGTTTTTAATATTATTCATTTTGGTTGTAACCATTGAATACGAGTTCTTCCAAGATCAACATTGGTCAAAAATAATACAATCCATAGAAAATGTATTCATTAAAACCAATGCTAAAAAAACAATTCAAAAATAACTATTGTTATGATGAAGATACTTGCAATATTAATCCCAGCCCTTATTGTATCAGTCAGTTTATTTTTACTTAGCTATTTCGAAATTCTACTGATTAACATGGAATTAATTTTTGCGCCATTGATTGTGGTTATACTTTTAGGCTTTGGAGACAATATAATCTTGATGCTTATAAGCAATTTCGTTCGAATAGAAACAATTCGTTATAAGGCCAAGCAGATTGAATTAATTAACACTTACTTAAAACAAAAATCAACATGATTGAACAAAACAATTATGCATCAATCGTTATGGCCATCGTATTAATTTTGATTGGCATTTTCTACCCTTCCAATGGCGTCGACGACAAAATTTACGCTTCAACAAGTGAATTATTTTCACGAATTCTCTTCATGTTTTCAATAGGCCTAATTGTATCCGCCGGATTGTATTTACGTGATATTTACAAAAGCATTTTAAAAACAAAAAATAATTAATACATGATAACAAAAATAACGGTTGCAAAGGGTGATGGCATTGGTCCTGAAATTATGGATGCCACACTTGATATTCTTTTAACGGCAGGTGCTCAGCTCGAAATAGATGAGATTGAGGTTGGCGAAAAAGTTTATTTAGCAGGAAATACTTCCGGCATTTCAAAAGCCTCATGGGACATCATCAGAAAAAATAAGGTGTTTTTAAAAGCGCCAATAACCACGCCTCAAGGTGGAGGTTACAAAAGTTTAAATGTAACAACACGAAAATTTCTTGGACTTTACTCAAACGTTCGTCCATGCATGAGTCTTCACCCCTTCGTTAAAACAAAGCATCCATTTATGGATATTGTGATTATTCGCGAAAATGAAGAAGATCTTTATGCGGGTATTGAACATCAACAAACCGACGAGGTGATACAGTGTTTAAAATTGATCAGCCGTCCGGGCTGTGAAAAAATTATTCGTTACGCTTTTGAATACGCTAAACAATATGGAAGAAAGAAGGTAACCTGTTTTACCAAAGACAATATTATGAAACAAACTGACGGTTTATTTCACCAGGTGTTTGATGAAATTGCTGTCGAGTATCCCGACATTGAAAATGAGCATTGGATTATAGATATAGGCGCCGCAAAAATGGCTGATACCCCTGAGGTATTTGATTTGATAGTAACCCTTAATTTATACGGAGATGTTTTATCTGACATTGCAGCCCAAATAGCAGGCTCTGTTGGTTTGGCCGGATCTGCCAATATTGGCGAATCTTGTGCCATGTTCGAAGCGATTCATGGTTCGGCACCAAGAAGAGCGAACCAGGACATGGCCAACCCTTCGGGTTTGTTGCAAGGCGCTATCATGATGTTAAACCATATAGGCCAAAACGACGTAGCAGAAAAAATTCAGAACGCCTGGCTTAAAACCATAGAAGATGGGATACATACTTACGATATTTTTAAAGAAGGAATTAGTAAGAAACAAGTAGGCACCAAAGAATTCGCAAAGGCCATAATTAATAACCTTGGACAAAAACCCAAATCGCTTAAGCCGGTGACATATGCTAAAGGAACTACTTTAAATCTTCCGAAATACAAAAGAAAACCTGCGGCAAAAAAAGAACTAAAAGGTGTTGATTTATTTGTGCATTGGCCAGGAACCGAGGCCAATGATTTGGCAAACATGATTAAATCAATTGAAACAAATGAACTTCAATTGTCGATGATTACAAACAGAGGCATCAAAGTATGGCCGGACGGCTTTCAAGAAACATTTTGCACCGACCATTGGAGATGCAGATTTAAAACAAGCAATGATGGAATAATTAATAAAACACAAACAATTACACTTCTGGCCAATGCAATTGAAAATAATATTGATGTGATTAAAACAGAAAACTTGTATGCATTTGATGGCAAAGCAGCTTATTCATTAGGACAAGGACAATAAATTAAGCAATTATATTGCAATGATTGAACCAACGAAGTTTAAATTATTACGAAATAAAATTAAAGCTACCATGATACTCGGTGTATTGATCATGCTAACATGCTCTAAGTGTATGGCAATGAGAAGTGTTAAGCTAAAACAGAAAAAACAACATGCCTTAGAGGTATATTCCATGAAGATACCCTCTAAAGAGTATATTGAAATTAAATACATGGAGGTAGAAGGCAGTTTATTTTCCAGCCCTGAAAATCTAATGAAAAAACTTAGCACAGAGGCCCAGAAAGAAGGTGCAGATGCTTTGATCAATGTACAAATTGCGCATGTTGTTTGCCGGCCATTGATATGGGGCATTGCGGTAAAATATAAACAAGCGTTGAATTAGATCAATTAATGTGACAATAAAACAAGTATACAATGATTAATGTAGTGATATATTTAAAGCGCGACCAAGAGCCGGTGCGCTTGGTTGAGAAGCTATTGAGCATGAAGTTCATTGCCAACGCAACCATCGATGAAAATAATGAATCATATACATTTGACGACAATAAAATGGTAAAAGAAATTTATTCTGTGATTACAGCAAAAACCCTTTCAACTTTATTTAGCAAAATAGAAGCCTACATAGAAAGTGAATTGGGGCCTAACATCCTTATTAATTCAGTGCCCATTATCGCTTCTAATAAACAATTCAATAAACTAATTCAATCAAAGATAATCCAAAACAAAGCCAATGAAAATTTCACTCATTAAAGGTGCATTCGAAGCCGAAGACATGTTAAACATTATCACGCAGATGGTGCATGTTAAAATTAAATACCATGAAGATCAAATTAAATTTGACGATTCTGAAGAGCAAATTAAGATGAGAGAAAAAAGAATTGTTGAACTTCAAAGAGATCTGTTTGATTTAAGAAAAAAGCTCATTTACCACAACAAACAAGTTCATGTGGACGCTGAGATAAAAGTAGAATTCGTTAACCACAAGGCCATTGCATAAGTGATTCACATTTCAATTACCTGATAGCGCATACATTTCTATTACAAGTGTATTGAACAATTCATTTTCCGGAAGCAAAAAAAGATAAGTACATCTTGCTTGACTAAGTCGGTCAATTCCCAAACATTCTTCACGAATTAACTTCATAGGATGATGGCCTAAATACAAGGACATCTTTTATCATCATGCATACTTGACATTTTTAATTTGACTCTGATTTCAGAGGATGTGTTTTAATGGTATTTGGTTTCCTCCACTAATTTGTTTTAAAACCGTATGCCTCCTTATTCTTTTCAATGAAATGATTTTTTGATTTTAGGTGACCAACGTGTTTAGTAAATTTTTACCTCGCAAATTTTTCATTAGAAGATTTTATCCATTCAATTAGTTTATTAAATGATGGGTTGCCTTTAGTTTTTTGCTCCGTTTTCAAGAAACATTAAATCCATTGCTATCAGTTCGTTTTAGCCGATTTGATTGTTTCACTTTTTTCAATTCATTGATCTCAAAAAAATAAATCATAATAATTATTAATGTACTTATTAAATAGTATTAATGAAAATTAATGGACTCTGTGACATAATTTTGAATGTATAAAAACTATAACTATGAAAAAAACAAACAACACATTTTATTTTATTGCTGTGTTATTTAGTGTCATCACGCTAAACCTGCACGCACAACTTTCTGGCACCTATTCAATCAATGCAGGTGCTCCAGTCAGCGCATCGAATTACACCAGTTTTACCGCCTTTGCCTCCGACTTTAATGCCTTGGGTGTTTCTGGTCCGGTTATTGTAGTCGTTGTTCCCAATAGTGGTCCATACATTGAACAGGTAAACTTTAACATGCCCATTGGTGTTTCTGCAACAAACAGCGTTTTAATTCAAGGGAATGGCAACACGCTTTCGTTTAATGCTACAAATTCGGCTGCACCATGGACATTACTGTATAGTGGTGCAGATTACATGACAGTGAGTAACCTTACTGTTGTAGCTCAAAATGCAAGTAATGGATTTGCCTTAAAACTATGGAATCAAGCCAGCTTTAATAATTTCATCAATTGCACATTCAGTTGCCAAATAAACACAACGGGTACCGCCGTGATGCCGGTTTCTTTGAGCGCAACAAACAATAGTTGGTCAAGTACCGGCACAGCCGCATTAAACCAATACAATACTTGGAATGGCTGTACAATGGTAGGTGGCTACAACGGCATTTCAATTTATGGTTCAACAACATTACCATATACATTGGGTAATAATGTCATTAATTGCAACATAAGAGACTTCTATTTGTATGGCATTTACAATTATTATCATTATGCATTTACAAACAATGGCTGCATTTTAGACCGACCCAATTTAACTTCTCTTACCACCTATTACGGCATTTACACCAGTGGTGTTGCTGCGCCATCAGGCGGTACGGTGACCATTGAAAACAACCGAATCAGAAATCCATATACATCCAATACATCCATCACAAGTACCATGTATGGCATTTTTATTGCACAACCAGGATCGGCCGGCAATAAAGTTATTGTAAGAAACAATGTTATTTCAGACATCAAGTCGAATGGTGGTATCTATCCAATTTATGCCTATGTTAATTTTTGTGATGTTGTTCACAATACCATTTCAATGGATGATATCAATTCAACAGCAACTAGTGTGGCGTATGGCATTTACTATTATGGCACAGGCGGTATTGTGAAGAATAATTTAATTACTATAAGTCGTGGTGGTTCGGGCACCAAAGTTGGATTATTTTATGCCAGCACAATGGGCACCGGAACTGTGACTTCTAACGGCAACCATGTATATATGGCCCCAAATGTGAACAATGCATTTTATGGCTACCACTTTAATTTTGGCGGCAACATACAATCATATGCTACATGGACCACCAGCACTTCAATGGATTTCTTAGGCGGAAACATCATGCCAGGTTTTATCAATCCTTCTCAAGAAAATTACTTACCAACTTCTTACGCACTAAACGATAGAGGCGAACCAATTGGTGTTGCAAACGACATTTTAGGCAACACAAGAAATTCTTCAACACCAGATCCGGGAGCAAAAGAATTTTTAAATACACCATGCTCAGGTTTTCCTGCCACGAATGCCATTCTAACACCAACATTTGTTCAGTGTCCTGGAACAAATCTTAGTTTGAATTTTGCAAACAGTTACACCACCAATGGATTAACATTCCAATGGCAATCATCAACTACCTCTTCAGTTGGTCCGTTTAGCGCCATTGCAAATGGCACCACACAATCGATTTCAACCGGTTCAATTGGTCAAACCACTTGGTATAATGCCATCATCACCTGCACGAACGGAAATTTTTCTACCAATGCGCTTGCGGGCGGCGTTCAAATTGCAGGAACTACAACCAACAGCATTCCTTATTTTGAAAATTTTGATCAAATAGCGCTTAACAATCGATTGCCAAACTGTTCATGGTTTTCTCCAAGTTTAGGGAGCACGGCACTCACCTACACAAGCCCTAATTCAAACAATCGTGTACCACGTTCAGGAAATGGATTTGCATCATTTTTCTTCAACCCGGGTGGTGTGAAAGATTACTTCACTAACGGTGTGCAACTTCAAGCGGGTATAACTTATTCAGCTTCGCTGTGGTTTATTACGGAGAGTTTTGCAAACTGGTCGAATTTATCCATACTTGTTGGTCCTAATCAAAGTACTTCGAGTCAAACCCTCATTGCAAACACCAATGGTCCTGCGGTAAGTCCTTTCTATACTTCGCTCTCCGGTACATTCAGCGTAGCAACATCAGGCCTTTATTATTTCAATATTGAAGCCACAAGCAATACAGGGTCGAACGGACAATACTTATCATGGGATGATTTTTCAGTAATAATTCCTTGTACGCACGCAAACAATGCGCCAAACTTAACTTTAAATGCCAGTGCCAACAGTATTTGCAGTGGCGATCAACTCTTTTTATCGATGAGCGGCGCCAATACATATACTTGGAGTACCGGGGTTAACACTGCCACCATGGTTGATTATCCTACTTCAAATACTACTTATACCGGTATTGGTAGAAATACACTTTCAGGTTGTACTGCCACTGTTTCACATCAAGTAGTTGTAAAACAATCGCCTAACTTGGTTGTGTTTGGTTTTCCAAATACAGTATGTGCCGGCCAATCGGCCAATATTCAAGCTACTGGCGCAAACACATATGCTTGGAATAACAGTGCAACCACGTCGAATATAAAAGTTTCGCCATTGAGCAGCACTGGATACTCTGTAATAGGAACAGGTTTGAATGGCTGCAGCGCAATACAAAGTATTTTTATTACAGTTTTAAATAATCCTACTGTTCAAGCTTTCACATCCGAACCACAAATTTGTATAGGAGAAACTGCTACATTAACAGGTATAGGTGCCAGCAATTATCAATGGACAGCTCCATCTTTATTTGTAAACACAAATAATGCGGTGGTATTGGGAAGCATTTTAGGCACTACAACTTACACCTTAATTGGCACCGACATCAATGGATGTGTTGGCACAGCCACAGTGAATTTAAAGGTTAATGCTTGTACATCTATTGCCGAAAACAATCTTAACAATATTGAATTTTCAATATACCCGAATCCTAGTACAGGCGAAATTAATATTGTAAGTGGAAACAATACGATTGATAAAATTGAAGTATTAGATGTGACCGGTAAAGTTATTAAAGAAAGTACTTCAAACAGTCATTCCACCAAATTAGATCTTTCTGATTTAAGCAATGGTGTTTATTACATTAAGGCTTCCGGTGTTAATCAAAATCAAATTACAAAATTAATAAAGCAATAAATAAATTAAGCCGATTGAATGTATGGTTATTCAATCGGCTTACATTTAAAAAAATAATGCGGAGAAACCTCTTAATTCATTTAAAAAACCTTGGTTTAGATTTTTTTCATGTTAGCGAATTCCAACCAAAAGGCTAATTCTAAATGATGGCTTTAGCGCCAGAGGTTTTTCCCATTTTTACAAATTTCTGAATCCGTCAATGTGGATGAATAAATAAAAAATAATGATTTGAATAAGTAAAATTTTAGTACTGTTGTATTGGATTGAAAAATTCAAAAATTGACTGGTCAATAAACAACACAAATAATTTTTCTATTTATAAAAATTCATCAAATCAATCTCTTCCCATACTCTTTGCGGAAGAAAATAACGAATATCTTTTTTGTTTTTGATTGATTCACGAATAAAGGTGGAAGAAATTTCCATGATAGGCGCTTCGGTTAGATACACATTCGGATGCTCATCCAACAAACTTTTGCCTGACTTAGCCCTTGGATAAACATACAAGTGGTATTTCTCAAGAATCTGCTCGTAATTTTTCCATTTATGAAACGATTGCAGATTGTCTTGCCCAATCAATAAACTAAATTGATGCTGCGGGAATTTTTCTTCCAAATGTGTTAAAGTATTGATGGTGTATGAAGGTTGTGGTAAATCAAATTCAATTTTCGAACTTTTTATGTTTGAAAAATCATCAATGGCTAATTCTAACAAGGCCAAGCGGTGGTATTGATCAAGCAATGACAATTTTGATTTAAGCGGATTTTGAGGACTTAGAACCATCCAAATTTGATCAATATTTGTTTCATTGAGCATATAATTGGCAATAGCCATATGCCCTATGTGAACGGGATTAAAGGAGCCAAAAAACAAGCCAATGTGCATGGCTTAAAATTAAGGCAATTTTTAATAATAAACGATACTTTTGTAAAGATGCAATTACTCGCCTTAGATCATTTTGTTTGTCGGCCACATCCGAGCAAAAAAAACACGTTTTGTGTCGCCGAATTAAAAGTTGTGTCAGCGCTTTGTGTACCCGGATTTATTTGCATACCATATAAAAACCCCAAGAAGGAAAAAGTAAAAAGCCAATACTACCAGGTAGTGAATGAATTCGAATACCAGTGCCCTCCTTCGTTTGAGCCATCACAAAGCCATGCATTCAAAGCTAGCACTAACAAAACAAAGTACATCGAAAAAGTTCATCAATTGCAGAAACAAATACAATTAGGCAACATTTACGAAATCAATTATTGTTTAGAATTTTTTGAAGAAAACGCAAAATTTTCTGTGTTGGATGTGTTTCAAAGATTGATTGAAATAACCAAGGCACCATACACTTACTTGGTAAAATTAGGGGATGATTTTATCATTTGTTGCAGTCCTGAATTATTTTTAAAAAAAAGCGGCAGCACCTTGTATAGCAAACCAATTAAGGGCACCATTAAAAGAGGGCAAACTAAAAGCGAAGATGAAAAATTGATGCATGCGCTTCAAAATAGTTTAAAAGAAAGAACTGAAAACGTGATGGCTGTTGACGTAGCCAGAAATGATTTGTCGAAAATCGCAACAAAGGGAAGTGTATTTGTAAACAAGCTGTTTAATATTGAAAGCTTCGAAACGGTGCATCAAATGGTTAGTACAGTTAAATGCGAATTATCGGATCAAATGAGCATTGATGAAATAATTGATGCTACATTTCCAATGGCCAGTATGACCGGTGCGCCAAAAACCAGCGCCATGAACCTCAGTGATATTTATGAAGATTTTGAGCGAAAATACTATTCGGGCAGTTTTGGATTGATAGATGCACAAGGTGATTTTGAATGGCCGGTGGTTATACGCAGTATTTTTTACAATCAAAAAAGCCAACGCCTTTCAATTGCTGCCGGAGGGGCTATCACTTATTTAAGTGAAGCTGAACAAGAATATGATGAAATCATCCTAAAATTACAAGCCCAATTAAAAGCGCTCAATGGCTACATTCAATTTTAATTTATATTTTTAAACATGCATTTTAAAAGGTTCAAAATATTTATTGCTATCCTCTGTCTATTTTTTGTTGCTTGCAGTAAATCGAAACGTTTTGCTGCCACCACTTTATCCCCAATTGAAATAAAGGCAAACAGCGCTACCTTTTCGGGAAAAGCTAAAAACAGCGATAATTCACAAATTATTGAAGTTGGATTTTGTTACAGCGCAGATAAAATTCCTTTATATGCCGATAAACATGTAAGTGCCATTAACAATGGAACCGATTCTTTTAAATACACTGTCAATGATTTATCTGCTAACACAAATTATAATGTAAGAGCATTTGCCAAATTAAAAAACGGCAGCATAAATTACGGCAATGTTTTAAACTTTAGCACCAACAACAATTATCAGTTAGGAGATAAAGGCCCGGGCGGCGGCACTATTTTTTACATTGACGAATTTAATGCCAGCGGTAAGTTTTTTGAAGCACTTCCCCTGCTCGGTAACACCTATTCATTTGGCTGCACCGGCAATTATATTGGCACGGGCATGCACAGTGGTGAAGGTAAAACAAACTCAAATCAAATCATTGGTATATGTAGCGGCAACACCGCGGCTTCAGTTTGTTTAGGCTTGAAGATAAACGGACTTTCAGATTGGTGTTTACCAAGTATTGAAGATCTTGAATATTTGCAACAATACTATAATAGTCGTAGCGTCACTTTTTCTGATCGAAGCTTTTGGAGTTCTACTGATTATGATCCTGATTTTGCTTATACCTATAACTTTTTATACTCAGATTACGAAACACGAGACAAAACCGAAAAACACGAAGTGATTGCCATTCGTTACTTTAATTAAAACTCAGAAAAATAAATAAAAATGATGCGTCTTTTAAAATCCATTGCCTTAATCAGTTTATGTGGCCTATTATCATGCAGTAAAGAAACCCGATTTGCTATTGATACCGAAGACCCAACTGATGTTTCGGCATGCCGCGCCACTTTTAAAGCTACAGGCAAAAACGGCGGCAATAATAAAATCAGTGAAAAGGGATTTTGTTACAGCAGCACTGATATACCAGGCATTAATGATAATCGTACACCAAGTACAAGCGGTTTTGTGGATACTTTTGAGGCGGAAGTAAAAGGACTTATTCCGAATACCACATATCAAGTAAGGGCCTATACTAAATTTAGTGATGGTTCGGTGGTGATGGGAGATGTAAATCAATTTTCAACCAATGGTGTTTACGTGGTTGGCGACAAAGGACCAAACAATGGTGTAGTTATTGCTGTTGATAATGCATCAGTCACCAAATACTTAGAAGCAATCGTTAGCAACATTCCCTCTTATCAATGGGGTTGTTATGGTACCGACATCGCTAATTTAGGTTTCAGCGGCTCAGGCGCCTCCAATTCAAACATCATTAAAAATATTTGCGGATCGAATACAGCCGCGGCTTATTGCTTGAATTTGAGTGTAAATGGTGTGAGCGGTTGGTATTTGCCAAGCATTACTGAACTTTCTAATTTATACACATGCGCCAAAAACAATCCCGGACTTATACCTTCAAATCAGTATTGGAGTTCATCACAGTGGGACGGTAATCAGGCCTATGGCATTGATTTAACAAGTACCAGCGATTGGAAAAAATTCAATAAAAACACGGCACTGCGTGTTGTGGCTGTGAAGGCATTTTAATTAATCACTAAGAAACCAAAATTCAAACCAAAGGTTTTATCAAACTATTAAAGTTATCTAAAGCATGGCTTGGGTCCATTATGCATTTTCTTCCCAAATACAACAAAGGTTCACAATTGTTTCTACAGCATTTTGCATATCTTGAACACTCACCCACTCTTGTTTACTATGAATGCCATGTTCACCTGCAAAAATATTTGCTGTTGGTAAGCCCATAAAAGAAAAACGAGAACCATCGGTGCCCCCGCGAATACTGTCTAATTGTGGCTTTAAGCCTGCGCGTTGAATGGCTTGCAAAGCGTATTCAATTATTTGGGGGCTTTTATCTAATACCTCTTTCATGTTTCGGTATTGTTGCACCACATTAAATTCATAAGTGCTTTTATCGTATTGTTTTAACACAGTTGTTGCGATTTGTCGCAGCTCTTCTTCCAACACCAATAATGTTGGGACATCAAAAGCACGAATAATAAATTTTATCTCTACTTCTTCTAATCCGCCGTTAATTGAAGTGGGATGAATAAAAGGTTCTTTTTTTTCAGTGGTTTCGGGGCTTTTGTTGGCAGGCAATTTTTGAATAATTTGTGTTGCAATTTTTATGGCATGTTGCATTTTATCTTTTGCGTATCCCGGATGGGTTGAAAACCCTTTTATTTTAAGAACAACCATATCGGCACTAAAAGTTTCATTTTCCAAAGTCCCTGCAGGTCCGCCATCTAAGGTGTAACCAAAATCTGCTGCCAATTTTTTCATATCGGCTTTATCTGCACCGCGACCAATTTCTTCATCGGGGGTAAACAAAATTCTAATTTTACCATGCTTCACTTCAGGATGTTGCATAAAATAACATGCGGCATCCATTATTTCTGCCACACCCGATTTATCGTCTGAACCTAGTAACGTTGTGCCATCGGTTGTAATGATGGTATGACCAATCATGTTTTTCAAATCAGGATGCTCCGACACCTTAATGACTTGTGAAGGATCACCAGGCAGCGTAATATCTTGGCCTGAATATTTTTCATGTATTACAGGTTTTACGTTTGTACCGCTGCAATCAGGCGCTGTATCAACATGCGAACAAAAACATAAAGTTGGTACTTGTTTAGAAGTATTGGCAACAATGGTGGCATATACATATCCGTTATCATCCATTTCGGCATCTTGAATACCCATGGCTTTTAATTCTTCAACCAACAAACGCAACAAATCTTTCTGTTTTTCGGTACTTGGACAAGTAGGTGACATTGGATCTGATTGGGTATCAATTTTAGCATAACGAATAAATCGTTCTTTAACCGTAAACTGGTATTTATTGAAATTCATAATGGTTTTTTTTATTTTTCTGTGATTAATTTTTTTATCTCTAATTTACTTGGCATGTACAATTTGTATTCTTTGGCAAAAATTGTTTTGTTGTTTTTTGGTAATGTTATTTCAACCACCGCATCGCTTTTGTCTTTACAAATAATAATGCCAATGGTTGGTCGCTCATGATTTGTTTTAATATAACGGTTATAATAGTTCACATACATTTGCATTTGACCAATATCTTGGTGTTTGATTTTGCCAATTTTTAAATCTACCAATACAAAACAACGCAATAATCGGTTATATAAAACAAGATCGACAAAAAAATCTTCACCATCAAATGTAAATCGAACTTGCCGACCCTGAAACAAAAAACCTTTCCCCATTTCTATCAAAAAATGCTCAATTTTATTAATAATTGCGGTTTCAAGGTCGGTTTCGGTATAAGTGCTTTTTGCTTCCAAACCCAAGAAATCTAACAAGTATGTTGATTTTAAAACATCTTCCGGCTTTTGTATCAATTGGCCTTTGCTTGCAAGTTCGCGAACTTTCTTTTTATTTTTACTTAAAGATAATCGTTCGTATAAGGCCCCGTCGAATTGTCTTTGCAACTCGCGAACACTCCAATTACCTTGTATGGTTTCAATTTCATAAAACGAACGTTCGTTGGCATTTTTTATACGTGATAGCAGCAAGTAATGCGACCAAGACAAAGGAAACAACGCTGTAAAAGATTTCGCAGACAGTGTTTGCGGAATTTGATTTGAATCTGTTGAATGAAAATTTCCTTTCGAATTTAATTTTAGAGAAGATTTCGCAGACAGTGTCTGCGGAATTTGAATTTGCGAATCGCGGTGCTTAAAAGCCAAATAAAAATAACGCATGTATTCTAAGTTGCGTTCTGAAAAACCATCCCCAAATTTTTTCATTAAATGCACGCTTAGTTCTTTGATGGTTTCTTTTCCATACTCAGCTCTGTGAATACCGCCTTGTTCATTTTGAATAATTAATTTTCCCAGTTGATAATAGGTAAATACCATCAATGAATTAGTTTGACGAACCGTTTGAGTTCGCGCAGCAGCAATTAAATCATGGGCTTGCCTGATTAAATTAATTTTAATCTTGGGTTTCATTTTTTTGGGTTTTAAATTTATACGAGATTAAATTTAATAAATATTTTAACGACATTTTTTGGTGCGTTTATTGTTGGAGATTTAAAGTGAAGGTTTTTTGGTAAAATACGCCAAGAAACAAATGACTTAAAAAATTGAGCAACTTAATAGGCACTAATCCAGTTCTAACAAATATTTCGATTTGTTTTGTCATTAAATCAATAAAAAAAGGGCTCCAAAGAGCCCTAAATCAATAATGTTCAATTAAAGTAAATTAAGCAACTTTCAATTGATTTAATCTTGCATTTTTTAATTTATCCAAGGCATAATCTAACGCTACGGTAAACTGTTTTACAGGTTTTTCTTCGCTTGGTAAAGTGTACATGATGTCTGTCATGATGGCTTCACAAATGCCGCGTAAACCGCGTGCACCTAATTTAAATTCCAATGCTTTATCAACAATTAAATTCAAAACTTCTTCTTCAAAATCCAATTTGGTACCTTCCATTTTAAACAATTGTTTGTATTGTTTAATCAATGCATTTTTTGGTTCTGTTAGAATGGCTCTTAATGCGCTTCTGTCAAGCGGTTTCAAATAGGTGAGCACAGGTAGTCGCCCAATTAATTCGGGAATTAATCCAAATGCTTTTAAATCTTGAGGCGATACATATTGTAACAAATGTGCTTTGTCAATTTCTTTATCGGCAACACTTGCTGAGTACCCCACCGCTTGCGTGTTTAAGCGTTTTGCGATTTTCTTTTCGATGCCATCGAATGCGCCGCCACAAATAAATAATATATTCTTTGTGTTTACTGCAATCATTTTCGCGTCAGGATGTTTACGTCCACCTTGTGGCGGAACATTCACAACCGTGCCTTCCAATAATTTTAACATGGCTTGTTGAACGCCTTCTCCGCTCACATCGCGTGTAATGGATGGATTATCACTTTTACGGGCAATTTTATCAAGTTCATCAATAAACACAATCCCCTTCTCTGCGGCGGCTACATCATAATCAGCGGCTTGTAACAAACGTGTAAGTATACTTTCTACATCCTCGCCCACATAACCGGCTTCTGTTAATACAGTGGCATCGGCAATACAAAAAGGAACATTTAGCATGGTGGCAATGGTGCGCGCCAATAAAGTTTTACCCGTTCCGGTTTCACCAACCAAAATTAAATTCGACTTATCTATTTCAACTTCTTCCTTGTTATTTTTTGCTGTATGCGCGATGCGTTTAAAATGGTTGTATACGGCTACACTCAATACCTTTTTTGCATCATCCTGGCCAATTACATACTCATCTAATTTTTCTTTAATGGCGAGGGGTTTTAATAAATTCAAGGAGTGTTGCACTTGTTGCTTTTGCTCTCCCGCACTTTCCTCCTTTATAATACCGTAGGCTTGCGTAACACAATTATCACAAACATGGCCATTGATACCGGCAATTAAAATTTTTGATTCTTTTTTATCTCTCCCACAAAGTGAGCAACGGATGATAGTGTCTTTTCCCATGGCTTATTAACATGCAAAGATATGCATTTCTCTCGAATTGTTTTTGGCTGCTAGTATACGCATAAAGTTTGTTTAATTTTTGGCGCAGCAAAAGACCAATGTGGCTAAAGCTGTGTTTTACAGAGCCGTTAACCACCCTGTTTTAACCGATTGACTATTGAAAAAGAGCCTGTTTGATTGTTGAACCTGCTATACGAAGCAGGGATATAATTTGTACACTTTGGACTTTAATTTCCAAGCATTACATAAATCCCAACTCCAACTGCGCAACTTCACTCATCATGTCTTTTTCCCAAGGGGGTTCAAAGGTTAATTTTAGTTCAGCCGACTTAATATCCTGAACCAATTTTAATTTATTTTCGACTTCTGCAGGTAAACTTTCAGCCACCGGACAATTTGGTGAGGTTAAGGTCATGGTGACTTTCAAATTATTTTCTTCATCTAAAAATAATTCATAAATCAAACCAAGTTCCCAAATGTCGACCGGAATTTCAGGATCATAACAGGTTTTGATTTCGTCGATCACCCTTTGCATTAACTCTGTATTTTTTGTTACAATAATAGCGCCCATGTTATAGTCGTTTTAAAGCTTCTTTTTTCATTTGATTTACCATGCTTAATAATCCGTTGGCACGGGTAGGACTTAGATGCTCTTTCAATCCAATTTTATCGATAAAAGATAAATTGGCCCGAATGATATCGGTCGGATTTTGATGTGATAAAACACGCACCAATAAAGCAATCATGCCTTTGGTGATGATGGCGTCACTATCGGCGGTATACACCATGCCGTTATCATCAAAATCGGCATTTAACCATACTCTGCTTTGACAACCTTGAATGATTTTATCGTCCGTTTTATCGGCAGCTGCAATTAAGGGCAATGATTTTCCCAATTCAATTAAATGCTCATATTTTGACTCCCAGTCATCACCAAAAAAATCAAATTCTTCAATAATTTCTTTTTCTATTTCTTCAATACCCATTGTTGCCATTTCGTTTAAATCATTAAGATAACATCTTAATTACCTTCTTTAATTTTTCGATGAAATAATCTATTTCTTGTTTTGAGTTGTATATAGCAAATGAAATTCGGATGGTGCCTTGAACACCCAAATGTTTCATCAAAGGCTGGGTGCAATGGTGTCCGGTTCGTAAGGCAATACCATATTTATCCAGTAAGGTGCCCACATCAAAAGGGTGTTGATTTTTAACATTAAACGAAATCACACCGGCCTTGTGATCGTGAATCCCATACATGTCGATTTCCGGAATTTCTTTCATTAAAGTTTGTGCATATTGAACCAATTCACTTTCATGCTTAAATATTTGTTGCATGCCAATGGCATCCATGTATTTCAATGCTTCGGCAAAGGCAATCACATCGGCAATATTGGGTGTTCCCGGCTCAAAGCGCAGCGCCCCTTCAACATATTCGGTTTTTTCGAAACTAACGGTTTTTATTGTGCCGCCACCGGTTTTTGCAATCGGCAATTCGCTTAACCATCTTTCGTTTAAATATAAAATACCGCAACCTGTAGGACCATACATTTTATGCGCACTGCAAACAAAAAAATCGGGATTCAAAACCGATAAATTAACTGGCATGTGCGGTGCCGATTGAGCACCATCAAGCAACCATGGAATGTTGTGGCGATTGGCCACTGATTTTATTTTTTCAACATCAGTTACCAAACCCAAAGTATTCGATACATGCGTAATAGCAATGAGTTTAGTTTTTGGTGAAATTAATTTTTCAAAAGCTGAGTAATCTAAAGAATGATCAGCCAACAAAGGAATCACCTTCAAATGACCACCATTTTCTTCCGCCCACAATTGCCAAGGTAAAATGTTTGAGTGGTGTTCAAGCATCGACAAAATAATTTCGTCACCGGGTTTTAAATAAAGCTTTGATAAACCTTGCGCCACCATGTTAATTGAATCGGTGGTACCTGAAGTAAACACAATTTGTTGTTCATTGGCAACACCAAAATGCTGAGCTGTTGTTTTGCGCGCCTGTTCGAATAAATCGGTGGCTCTTCGACTTAATGTGTGCACGCCACGGTGAATATTGGCATTGTTGTGACTGTAATAATCGCTTAGCGCATTGATCACAGCAATCGGTTTTTGTGTAGTGGCAGCATTATCTAAATACACCAAATCACAGGCATTTATTTTTTGCCCCAGTATCGGAAAGTTTTGGCGTATAGATGAAAGCTCCATTAAATTTGATTTGTAAAGGCTTGGTCAATTTTTTCCTGCAATTCAGGATTTTCAATTTTGAGTATTACTTCTTGTGCGAAAGAACTTAGTAACATTTTTTTTGCGCTTTCTTTCCCAATGCCTCTTGCATTTAAATAAAACATGGCATTTTCATCAATTTTGCCGGTTGATGTGCCATGCGAACATTTTACATCGTTGGCATAAATTTCAAGTTGTGGCTTGGCATTCACAGTGGCATCATCGCTTAGTAAAATATTCTTACTACTTTGATAAGCATTTGTTTTTTGAGCATCCTTCCGCACAAATATTTTACCGTTAAATACACCAATGCCTTTGTGATTGATAATGCCTTTGTATAATTCATTGCTTTCACAATGCGGCACACGGTGATCCATTAATGTATGGTTATCGATTAAGGAAGTACCATTGGCAGTAAACAAGCCATTTAAATGGGCTTGTGCATTTTCGCCTAACAATTCAACATTGTGATTGTTTCGCACCAACTGACCGTTTAAGGTAATGGTTGTGTTATCATAGTGTGCATCGGCTTGCAAGGCAACCTGACTTGTATTTACTGAATAACCAAGTTGCGATTGCGATTGAATTAGGCAAGTATTTAATTTTGCATTGCGGCCGATAAATTTTTCGCTCAAATAATTTGTAAATGCTTTTGATTCACCAATTAATATTTGTTCTTCATAAATGCTTGCGGAAGCACCTTCTTCCAAATCAATTAGTACGCGGCTGTTCACGAAGCACTCCGACAATGCAGCAGTGATATGCAAAATAAAAATGGGCTTTGAAAGCACAGTATTCTTATCAATTTTTATGTATAAACCATCCGCACTAAAAGCAGTGTTCATGGCAATAAACGCATCTGACTCAACATTGGCAATACTGCCTAATTTAGTCTTTGCCAATTCAGGCATGTTTGACAAAGCACTCAAGTGCAAACCCTTTTCGGAAATTGTATCGCTTAAAGTTGAAGAAAAATGACCATTCAACATTACCAAAGTATAAGTGTCCGCAATTTTAAATGCATCAACTGATACTTGCTGATTAAATTTTTGTTCAATGTTCTTAAATTCCTTTTTTAAAATGGCGTCAACATTACAGTACTTGTAATCTTCGTATTTATTGCTAGGCATCCCGTTTTTTTCAAGGAACAAGAGCGCTTTACTGAGTACCGTATCATTCATAAAAGCCACCTTGCCTGCGCTGGGAGAAATTTTTTCAATGATGTATTGGGCCGTATGTGATTTTTCTGCTATCATTTTTTAGAGTTGGGGAGTTGAGAAAGTTGGAAAGTTGGAAAGTTGGCATAGTACAAATTGCCAATTTATTTGATCCAAAATTATGCTGCTTATCACAATAATTCTCATTTTACTTTATTGATTTTCAAATTTTGCTTTTACCTCATCATAACCCTTTGCTTCCAATTCAAGCGCTAATTCTTTTCCGCCTGATTTCACAATTTTACCTTTATACAATATGTGTACAAAATCCGGCACGATATAATCTAACAAACGTTGATAATGTGTAATCACAACAAAAGCATTGTCTTTGGTCTTTAGCGTATTCACGCCATTGGCAACAATTTTTAAAGCATCAATATCCAAGCCACTATCGGTTTCATCTAAAATAGCCAACTTAGGATTTAACATGGCCATTTGAAAAATTTCGTTACGCTTTTTTTCACCGCCGCTAAAACCTTCATTCACACTGCGGTTGGTTAATTTACCATCAAGCTCAACCAATTTTTGTTTTTCTTTTACCATGGCCAAAAAATCCTTCCCTTCCATTGGTGTTAAACCATGGTATTCGCGAATTTCATTCACCGCAGTTTTTAAGAAATTGATGTTGCTCACACCAGGAATTTCTACCGGATATTGAAAAGCCAGAAACAATCCCTCACGTGCACGGTCTTCAGCATCCATGTCGAGCAAGTTTTTACCGTTAAATTGTACTTCACCTTCAGTTACTTCATAGTCATCCTTGCCGGCTAAAACACTCGATAAGGTAGATTTTCCTGAACCGTTAGGGCCCATGATGGCGTGAATTTCCCCGGCTTTTATGTCGAGATTTATGCCTTTTAATATTTCTTTGCCATCTACTGAGGCGTGTAAGTTTTTTATTGTTATCATAATTAAGTTCTTAAAGTTGAGAAAGTTTTGAAAGTTGAGAAAGTTATGAAAGTTATTAAAGTTGAGAAAGTTATGAAAGTTATTAAAGTTGAGAAAGTTTTGAAAGTTGAGAAAGTTATGAAAGTTGAGTATTTTTCTTTTTGGTTTTTAGATAAGAAACAAACCCTGAAATGATTTTACTTACCTCCGTTACTTTTGTATTCAAATCTTCAAACTCTGCTAAAGTTATGTAACCTTGATTTTTTGCAATATAAAGTTGTGCCCTTAATTCACCGGCAGAGCCTTTGGCAATAATTAAAAAATATATAAACTGGTTATTGCTTTCTCTTTCGAAGCCTTCAGCAATATTAGAAACTATAGAAACTGAAGCCCTACGAATTTGATCTTTTAACCCAAAGTCTTTTGAAAATTTCTCTTTATTAGTAACTCCATAAACTAAATCAGATAGTTCAATTGCTTTCTGCCACGCAGTTATATCTTCAAACTTTTCTATTTTACCCATAACTTTCAAACTTTTACACACTATATCATTTAGACCTTCCAACTTTTCCACTTTCCAACTTTTACACTTTCTAAACTTAAATCTATCCAACTGATCCCTCCAAACTTATCGCCAATAACTTTTGTGCTTCAACGGCAAACTCCATCGGCAACTTATTTAAAACTTCCTTGCAATAACCATTTACAATTAAAGCAATGGCTTTTTCCATCCCAATACCGCGTTGTTTGCAATAAAACAATTGGTCTTCGCCTATCTTGCTGGTAGTGGCTTCATGTTCAACAATACCACTTTTGTCTTTTATTTCGATGTATGGAAAAGTATGCGCACCACATTGATCACCCATCAACAAACTATCACACTGTGAAAAATTTCTGGCATTGCTTGCTCCCTTTCTAATCTGCACCAAACCACGGTAACTGTTATTACTAAAGCCGGCACTAATGCCTTTCGAAATAATGGTGCTGCGTGTGTTTTTACCAATGTGAATCATTTTTGTTCCGGTATCAGCTTCTTGCTTGTTGTTGGTTAAAGCCACCGAATAAAATTCACCCACACTGTTATTACCTTTTAAAATCACTGAAGGATATTTCCAAGTAATGGCCGATCCGGTTTCAACTTGGGTCCACGAAATTTTTGAATTGTCTTCCAAACAAATACCGCGCTTGGTCACAAAATTATAAATGCCTCCCTTGCCATCTTTATCGCCGGGATACCAATTTTGCACGGTACTGTATTTCACCTCTGCATCTTTGTGCGCAATAATTTCTACAATGGCCGCGTGCAATTGATTTTCATCTCGCTGCGGCGCCGTGCATCCTTCAAGGTACGATACATAAGCGCCTTCATCGGCAACAATCAAGGTGCGTTCAAACTGTCCGGTACCGGTTGCATTGATGCGAAAATAAGTTGAGAGTTCCATCGGACAACGCACGCCTTTTGGAATATAACAAAATGATCCATCGCTAAAAACAGCCGAATTTAAAGCGGCATAATAATTATCGGTTGGTGGCACCACTGTGCCCATGTATTTTTTAATCAAATCAGGATATTCAAGTACAGCCTCACTGAAGGAACAAAAAATAATGCCCTTCTCGGCCAAGGTTTCTCTAAAAGTTGTTTTCACCGAAACACTGTCAAACACCGCATCTACCGCAATGTTCGATTGCACACCACTCAAACGTTTTTGTTCCTCAAGTGAAATACCTAATTTTTCAAATGTCTTCAGTAATTCAGGATCTACCTCATCCAAACTTTTTAATTCTGTTTTTTTCTTTGGTGCCGAATAATAACTAATGTCTTGAAAATTAATTTTAGGATATGGCAAATGTGCCCAGTGATCAGGCTCCTTCATGGTTAACCAATGACGGTAGGCCTTTAACCTAAATTCCAACATCCACTCCGGCTCATTCTTTTTTTTGCTCAAAGCCTTTACAACTTCTTCGTTTAAGCCTTTTGCAAAGGTATCACTATCAATATCGGTGGTAAATCCCCACTCGTAATCTTTATTGATGTGTTGTTCTAATATGTCGTTTTGTTCGGCCATTACTTCGGATATATTCTTTTTTATTTTGTTTTGGGCGCCGGACGGGCTGTTTCGGGCTTCGCTATCGCTTCGGCTTTTTTTACCGCCAAAGAGGCAAGCGGTAAAAAAGAGCTAAACCCTACACATCCCTGGCGCAAACTCGTCATTTAATTTTTCCAAACACCTTCTAATTTGATTAACAGTATTGAATTGTTATACCGAAAAACTTTCGCCACATCCGCAAGTGCGCGAGGCGTTAGGATTGTTAAACACAAAACCCTTTCCGTTTAATCCACCGGTGTATTCTAATTCAGTACCCACCAAATACAAAAAACTTTTACGGTCAACCACAATCTTAATGCCTTTGTCTTCAAACATTTGATCCCCATCCTTTTTTTGATTATCAAATTCCAACTTGTAAGATAATCCCGAGCATCCACCACCTTCAACACCAACACGAATAAAAGTGTCATCTGGACGGTTTTCGCTCTTAATTAATTCAATGGCGTGATTTTTTGCATTTTCGGTTACTGTAATCATAACTCTTTGTTTTTAAGCATTTTATAATTTAGTGTTAATTAGACTAAATCTAATTAACGCGCAAAAATACCATAAATAAGGTATATGCGCAAATTTGAGTCTGTTTTTTAGCGCTATTTATCTTCATTTCTTAAAACATGCATTTTTAAAGGCAAGGCCTGTCGAAAAAATAAATTATTTTTACCATTCATCCTAACATCCCGCATGGCGAAATTGTTTACACTGTTTCAATCAAATATCTTTAAGCGGCCTTATCTGTTGCTGATTTTATTGGCAGGTGCTTTACTTAGATTTTATCACATCAACTTTCAAAGTGTGTGGGATGATGAATTGGCCACTTTAATTGAAACCGATCCTACGCTTAAATTTCAAGATGCCATTAAAACCTATATGGATTTTGATAACATGCCGCCCCTTTACCTGCTGCTGCTAAGATACACGTTTATTGTTTTTGGACATACCGCCTTGGTACTGCGCAGTTTCTCGGCTTTATTTGGAATCGCTTCCATTGCAGCCATGTACCTTTTAGCAAAAAGTATTTATAATAAACGCAGTGCGTATATCGCCGCCATCTTTTTAGCCTTTAATTATTTTCAAATTTTCTACGCCCAAGAAGGTCGCCCTTACACATTCTTCACGCTTTTCACAATCTTGTCGTTTTACCGCTTGGTGCTGTATTTGCAAAATAACAGTTTAAAAAACGCCCTGCATTATGCCTTCTTTACCTTGTTAATGTTATACGGTCAGTATGTTGCGCTATTTGCCATGGCGGCGCAAGGACTTATTATTTTGGTGTTTTTTATTTTCTTCCAAAAAGAAAAAAAAGGAAGATTCTTTTGGCACTTTTTGCTGGCCTACCTGCTTGTTGCCATAGGTTATATTCCGGCACTGCCGCAAATGATCAAGAACGCGGGCATTCAATCTTCATGGATCCCATTTCCGCCGCCAGATGTGTTTAGCGGCTTCTTCAAAGAGTTTTTCGGTAATTCCGAATTAGTACTTCCCTTGGTTTACTTGGCCATTATTTTATTTTTCACACAATTGCTCAAATCATCTGAAAAAAATGAAGAAGCGCAAAACGAAGAAACACAAACATGGCAAAAATTGCCTTTTACTTTTTTAATCCTGGCCATTTGGATTTCGGTTTATTTATTAATTCCACTTATACGCACTTACACGAGCATTCCAATACTTGTGCCGCGCTATTTTAATCCTTTGATTCCTGCCATCTGCTTAATGGCCGGTATTGGCATTGCCGAAATAAGAAGTAAAATCATACAAATTACCTTTATGGTTTTGTTGGTGAGTTTTAGCATTACCGATTTATTTGTGATTAAACGTTATTACACCACGCCCTCTAAACCACAATACCGCCAAAATGCAGCCTTTGTATTACAAAACTTAAAAGCCGATGAACCACTGGTAACAATCTTTTGGTGGCATTATCAATATTTTTTTAGGCCGAGTAAAGCCGATAAACAAATTCAATACGGCACCTTGGATACATACTGCAGCAAATTGCAAAACGAAAAACAATTGCCCAATTCATTTTGGTATTTGGGCACACGTGATAAAAACTTGGCGCTTTCAACGGTAAATACTTTGTTTTTAAAAGACAATTACATCATTGAACAAAGAGCAGATTTTCATGAAGTGAATGCCACGCATTTTGTGCGAAAAAAGGAACAACAAATTGTGTTGGATTTAAATAAATTTGAGCCAACCAAAGAAGATGAAAACCGACAATTATTCATGAATGGCTCGGGTTCGGTTCGTTACGAAAAGCTAGTTTTAGAAAAAGGTAATTATCAATTTTGCATTTGCGCAAAAAGCACGCCTGATGAAGCTTTAAACGGTATACAGGCCCATCTTTCTTTAAAAATAAATAATCAATTCATTGGTGGTTGTTTTGTGAAAGAAAGTAAATTTTTTACAACACAATATTTAAACTACGCGCAAAAAGAAAGTGCAACAGTTCAAATTGAATTGTTATTCGACAACGATCGGCTTTATAAAAATATTGACAGAAATGTGATCATCTCTTCGCTTTATTTTGAAAAAAAATAAAAGGCTTAAAACTCACTCTTTACGTGAAACTGAATGTCGGGAAATTTTTCTTGCGCCATTTGCAGCAACCAAGCGCTTTCAGCTAAAAACACCGGACGCTCTTCTTTGTCCAATGCAATATGCGCGGCTCTATCCAACATAAAGGCATCCAATTTCTTTTTATCGTTACAACTAATCCATAATGCTTTGTACAAATTAATTTGATCGAAGCTGGCGCTGGCATTGTACTCTGATTTTAAGCGGTGTTGAATCACCTCAAACTGCAAGGCCCCAACGGTACCAATCACCTTTCGTCCATCAATTTTTTTGGTGAATAATTGCGCTACACCCTCGTCGGTTAATTGCTCCAAACCCTTTTGTAATTGTTTTGTTTTCATTGGATCCATGTTGTTTACATACCTAAACAATTCAGGTGAAAAACTTGGAATACCTTTAAAAGTAAACGAAGCCCCTTCGGTTAATGAATCTCCAATTTTAAAATTGCCGGCATCGTATAAACCAATTACATCACCCGGATAAGCTTCATCAATCACCGACTTTTGCTGCGCCATAAAGGCTGTGGGGTTGCTAAAACGCAGTTGTTTTTTTTCACGCACATTAAAATAATATTTGTTGCGTTCAAACACACCCGAACAAATGCGCAAAAAGGCAATGCGGTCGCGGTGCTTCGGGTCGAGGTTGGCATGAATTTTAAAAATAAAACCACTGAATTTGGCATCTTCCGGACTCACAATACCTGCATCTGTTTCGCGGGCTTTTGGCGACGGGGCAATGTCAACAAAACAATCCAACAATTCATGAATACCAAAATTGTTTACGGCGCTGCCAAAAAACACCGGACTAATTTGTCCGTCTAAATATTTTTGCACGTCGAGTTGGTCGTACACACCATCAATTAAATCAACATCGGCACGCAATTGCTCCGCAAAATCAGTACCCACCCGTTTGTCTACTTCCTTATCTTGAATATTGGTAATGGTAAGGGTATCTTCAACAGTTGTTTTACTATCACCTTGAAATAAATTCAGTGAGCTTTGGGTTAAATTATACACCCCTTTAAACGATTTACCAATGCCGATTGGCCAGGTTAAGGGGCGTACTTTTATTTTTAGTTCCTTTTCAATTTCATCCAACAAATCAAATGGGTTTTGTCCTTCACGATCTAATTTATTGATAAACACAATTACAGGCGTATTGCGCATGCGGCAAACTTCGAGCAGTTTGCGGGTTTGCGGCTCTACCCCTTTCACGCAATCAATCACCATGATTACGCTATCAACGGCACTCAAGGTACGATAGGTATCTTCGGCAAAATCTTCGTGGCCGGGCGTATCTAGAATGTTAACCTTGTAGTTTTTATAATCAAAAGCCATCACCGAAGTGGAGACCGAAATACCCCTTTGTTTTTCGATTTCCATGAAATCGGAGGTGGTGGCTTTTTTAATTTTATTTGATTTAACGGCACCTGCGGTTTGTATGGCGCCCCCAAACAACAATAGTTTTTCGGTTAAGGTTGTTTTACCTGCATCGGGATGTGCAATAATGGCAAAGGTTCGGCGGCGTTTAATTTCTTCGGTGACTGTCATTTTTATCTTTAATCGGCGGCAAAGATAAGTAAATATAAATTGTTTATATGTTGTGTTTTGCCGCATTAATCCTGAATTGTGTGGGAATAACAGAATGTGCAATAACTTCAAGGAATAGGGCTTTGAATTCTAAAATAAACTTATAAATTTGCTTCTTTTAAGGCTAAATTCATGACAAAATACATTGTTACCTTTCTATTTTTATGTTTGATTGGTACTTCTTTTTCACAAACACCTGCACCAACCTACAAAGATTATTTTGAAGAAGGTTCATTTTTGATATTGGAAAACAATTTTCAAAAAGCCAGAGAGAACTTCAAAAAAGCCTATGAATTAGATTCCAGCAATGCCAATATTCAATATATTTTGGGTTTTTGTTACTTACAAACCGATTTGCACAAGGCCATGGCCGAGCGTTATTTAGCCAAGTCAATTTCGGATGTGACAAAAAATTACAAAATCGACGATTACAAAGAAAAACACGCGGCCCCTATTGCATACTACTACTACGGTCAGGCTTTGGCCATCAATTATAAATTTGATCAAGCCATTGAGAATTTCAATTTATTTAGAACTTATGTATCGGCTAAGGACAAAGATTATTTGGCCATGGTTGACAAAGAAATTGCCACTGCCGAATTAGCCAAATACATGGTGGCACATCCTATCAATGTTCAATTAACCAACTTGGGTGATAGTATTAATACTGAATATCCAGAATATAGTCCGGTTTTAAGTGCTGATGAAAGACAATTGATTTACACCACACGTCGCCCTAACAGTACAGGCGAAATGCGTGATGAAGACGGTCGCTTTTTTGAAGACATTGTGATTTCGTATAAAAATGATAAAGGTAAATGGAGTAAACCAGTATCGATTAGTCCTAATGTAAACAGCTACGGCCATGAGGCTTCTATCAATTTAACGCCTGATGGTCAAACCTTGATCGTTTACAAAAACGATCCTAATTCAAAAAACCCTGAAGGTGACGGAAACATTTATTATACTTCTTTCGACGGGAAAGAATGGAGTACATTGAAAGAATTTGGTTCGAATGTGAACACACCATATTGGGAGTCGCATGCTTGTTTAAGTGCTGATGAGTCGGTGCTGTTCTTCGCTTCTGATCGTCCGGGTGGCCTGGGCGGCAAAGACATTTACCGTGTGGTAAAATTACCTAACGGTAAGTGGAGTAAGGCATTAAACATGGGGCCAACCATTAACACGTCTGAAGATGAAGACGGTGCTTTTATTCACCCTGACGGCAAAACATTTTTCTTTTCTTCGAAAGGACATAAAACGATGGGTGGCTATGATATTATGTCGGCCACACTGAATGAGGACAATAGATTTGAGAATGTTCAGAATATGGGTTACCCGATTAACACGCCAGACGATGATGTGTTTTTTGTGGTATCACCTGATGGCAAGCGCGGTTATTTTTCATCTGCACATGAAGGTGGTAAAGGTGACGAAGATATTTATAAAATCAGCATTGGCGATGCCAAGGAATCTTTCTTGGCCTTGTTTAAAGGCCAAATTGTGGCAGCCGAAGGAGAAACCTTACCTGAAAACATCAACATTATTGTAACCGATAAATACACCAACGAAATTGTTGGCACATACCGTCCGCGTTTAGTGAATGGTACCTTCTCGGCTATTTTGCCTCCGGGCCGCGAGTACAACTTTTCGTATCAAAATGATGCTGGCGAAGAATTTTACAATGAAGATGTGTATGTAACCAATGAGCAAGCATACCAAGAAATTAAAAGAGAAATTAGTTTAGAACCAGTGAAAGTAACCGGTGGTAAACTAAAAGTGAAACAAAAAACAATTGTGTTAAACGCAATTGTATTAAACACCAACCGCTCGAAAAAATCGATTGCTGGTGCTAAAATTACTTTAGAGGATGAATCAGGGAACAAACAAACATTTGATGCCAACAAATCCGGTAAATACGATGGCATTCCTTTAGCAGCGGAGAAAAAATACAGCATTTATGCCGAAGCCAATGGTAAAAAATCAGCAACTTCAAAACTGAGCACAGTTGGTATAAGAACTGCCAAAATATTTAATCAAGTGATTTACTTAGATGGTAAAACCGAAAAACACACTTCCAAGGAGTTGTTGCTTGACGTAATTGTAAAATCAAGCAAATCAAAAAAACCAATTCCGAATGCTTCAATTTTGTTAACCGATGCTGATGGTGAAAAATACCAAGTAACCACCAATGCCAAAGGGGAAGCCAAGAGCATAGAGTTGAGTCCTGAAACCAAATACTCTTTAATGGCTGATAAGGACGGTTTAATTTCAGATAAAGAAAGCTTTACAACCGGGCCTTTAACTGTTGCTAAACGCAGCACCAAAACATTATTTATTAATTACGATGAAACCGCCGTTACCACCAAAAGTGGTTTGAGTGTTGGCTCGGATGAATGTGGTCCTGAGGGCACCTACGCCATCTTCTATAAATATGGTAAACGCGATGTTGAAATTGATGAAGCATGTTGGGATCGTTTTGTAGAGTACATTGCGCAAGTAACAGCCAAAGATAAAATTACCATTACCATTCAAGGTAGCGCTTCATTTGTACCACGCAGAGCCAAAGGCGGCAACTTAGCCTTGGCGCAAATGCGTGCCGATAACATGGAGAAAGCCTTGAAAGATAAGTTAACTGCCAAAGGTGTTAAACTCTGGAAGGTGAAGATTAAGAAGAGCGCTTCTGTTGGTGGTCCGCAATACAAAGGCGACTGGAAAATTGGTCGCACCAAGTACGAGAAACATCAGTATGCTAAAGCCAAAGTGACGGTGGTTAAAAAATAAGAATCACCTACTTTCGTTTACTTGCTTTTGTTTTTAGTAATTTAGCTTCATGAATAAGTCCGAATGGTATGTCGATTGGTTTAATTCGCCTTACTATCATTTACTGTACAATCACCGAAACGATGCTGAGGCAAAATTCTTTATTGATAACTTGTGTCGATTTTTATCCTTGCATTCGAACGAAAAAGTTTGGGATTTGGCCTGTGGTAAAGGGCGGCATGCTTTGGTGTTAAATCAAAACCATTTGGATGTAAGCGGAACCGATTTATCGGAGAACAATATTGCGGAAGCTTTAAAATCGAGCAAAGCCGATTTACATTTTTATGTACACGACATGCGCACTGCCTTTAAAGAAAATTATTTTTCGGCTGTATTTAATTTGTTTACAAGCATAGGTTACTTCGAAAATTTTGAAGATAATTTTACGGTGTTTAAAAACGTACATGCCTCTTTAAAAGAAGGCGGTTATTTTGTGATTGATTTTTTTAATGCGCAAAAAGTGGTGGAAGGCATGCAAGACGCCTATATTGAAGAGCGCGGCGAGATGCGCTTTCACATAAGGAAAAAAATAGAAAACAACAGCATTGTGAAGCGCATTGAATTTAATGATGCAGGTAAACAAATGCATTTTGAAGAAAGTGTATCCTTATTAAGAAAAACAGATTTTGAAAAATTTGCGGCACAAAGTGATTTTACTTTGTTGCAAGTGTTTGGCAATTATAATTTGGAAGCATTTGATGAAAAAAATTCGGATCGATTAATTTTAATATTTAAGAAATAAAGTGGCAGGTTTTAGCATTTTTGTATTATTGGTGGTTCCTATATTGGCTGCAGGTTTTACAGCCTTTGCCATTCAGATTAAACAAAGCAATTTGCGTTTAATATTGGCATTTAGTGCGGCTTATTTGTTTGCCATTTCAATTATGAATTTATTGCCGGAAGCCATTCAAAATGCCAACGCCAAACAAATTGGTTTATTTATTGTGATGGGATTTTGTGTGCAATTAATCATTGATACTTTTAGCACAGGGATTGAGCATGGTCATGTGCATTTACACAGCAACCATTGCGAAGAGCATTTGCCTTATGGCATCATTATCGGTTTGTGTTTGCATTCATTTTTAGAAGGACTACCCATTTACAATTTGAATGCACAAAACAATCAGCACATCAATTACCAGTTAATTTTGGGATTGGGCATACACAACTTACCCATCACCATTGCATTTGTATCGTTGTTAAAGGAACATCAAAAAATAAAATGGAAGAACATGCTTTTGTTAGGTGTGTTTGCCTTGATGACACCTTTGGGATATTTGGCCAGTTATATTTTACAAAGTATCGGCTTGAGTGATTATGCCAACTATGCCCAATTGGCTTACGCTTTGGTGATAGGCATTTTTCTGCACATTTCAACCGCCATTTTATTTGAAACCAGCGACCACCACAAATACAATGTGGCCAAAATGGTGGTGATGACCTTTGGAATTATACTTGCTTATTTTATTAGTTAATGCAAAGCGAAACCTATTTTGTGGATGTGATCGTGCCCTTGGCTGTGCCCAACAAGTACACTTACAGGGTACCTGCAGCCTTTAATGAACATTTGCAAATAGGCCTGCGCGTGTTGGTGCAATTTGGCAAAACAAAATTTTACACCGGGATTCTTTATAAAATTCACCAACAAGCGCCCAAAGGTTATGAGGCCAAATACTTAGAAGGCATATTGGATGAGCAACCTGTGGTGCAATATTTGCACTTAAAATTTTGGGATTGGATTAGTTATTATTACTGCGCCAATCCCGGAGACGTAATGAATGCCGCTTTACCATCGGGCTTAAAATTAAGCAGCACCTCACATTTGCAATTAAATCCTGATTTTAATTTCGAAGAAATAGAACACCATTTTTTTACCGAACGCGAACACCAAGTTTTGGATGCCTTGCAGGTTACTCTCAATTTATCATTTGATAATATTGCTGAGCTATTGGGCATTAAAACTGTACAGCCTATTATTCAGAAACTCATAAATAAAAAAGCAGTGTTGGTGTATGAAGACATTAAAGACAAATACAAAGCCAAACGCAAAAGTTTTTTACGATTACAAAATGTTTATTTGGATGAAAAAGCACTGCATGATTGTTTAAATACACTCGAAAAAAAAGCCTTTAAGCAAGCAGAAGCATTACTTTATTTTCTGCACCTAAATAAACAAAGTGAAACAGGCTGGGTAGCTAAACAAGAACTTAGTCAAAAGGTTGATGCGGCGGCCATTGCAGCCTTGGTTAAAAAACAGATATTAGAAGAAGAAAGTTTTGAAGTAGGGCGTTTGTTGTTTGAAAAAGGAAACAACACCATTAAAGCATTGAGCAATGCGCAAGAAAAAGTGTATTCAGAAATTAAAACACATTTTTCGGCCGATAAACCGGTATTGCTGCATGGTGTAACGGGCAGCGGTAAAACAGAAATATACATTCAGTTGATCAAAGACACCTTGGCGCAAAACAAACAAGTGTTGTTTCTGATTCCCGAAATTGCCTTAACCACGCAACTCATCACTCGCCTGCGCGCTGTTTTTGGAGAAATTGTAGGTGTTTATCATTCGCGTTTTAGCGAAAACGAACGTGTTGAAATATGGAACAATGTTTTAAATCAGCAAGGAAGCGTAGAAGTTACAAAACAAGGAGACGAAAAACATTATCAAATTATTTTGGGAGCCCGCTCGAGTTTGTATTTACCATTTAATAACTTGGGATTAATTATTGTGGATGAGGAACACGACAGTTCATTTAAACAGCATGATCCTTCGCCACGTTATCAGGCCCGCGATGCGGCTTTGTATTTGGCCGGTTTACACCAAGCAAAAATACTCTTGGGCAGTGCCACACCATCGCTTGAAAGTATTTACAATGCGCAACAACAAAAATTTGCCTTGGTGAAATTAAAAAACCAATTTGTTGAAAGTGGCGGCACCAGCATTGAAGTTTGTGATTTAAAACATTACGAAAACACCCAACAAATGCATGCATGCCTAAGCCGACCATTGTATGAGGCCATGGAAAATGCTTTGGCAAAAAAAGAACAGATTATATTGTTTCAAAACCGAAGGGGCTTTGCACCATATACCGAATGTAAACAATGTGGTTATGTGCCCCATTGTGTGCAGTGCGACGTGTCGTTGATTTACCATAAACAGCAACAAAAACTGGTTTGTCATTATTGTGGTTATTCGGTTACGCCGCCATCTACTTGTGCGGCATGCGGCAGCAATCAATTGCACTACAAAGGTATGGGTACCGAAAAAATTGAAGAAGACATTGAGATTTTGTTTCCAAAAGCGCGCATTGCCCGCATGGATTTAGATAGCACGCGCAGTAAATATGCATACAAACAATTGATTGATGATTTTGAAGCCGGAGAAATTGATATTTTAATTGGGACACAAATGGTAACCAAGGGACTCGATTTTGAAAGGGTGAATTTGGTGGGCATTTTAAATGCCGATTCGCTATTAAATTTTCCCGATTTTCGTTCCTTTGAAAAAGCCTATCAAATGATTACGCAGGTGCGCGGCCGTGCCGGTAGAAGTAAAAGCAAAGGCAAGGTGTTTTTACAAACATCTCAACCCAAACATGCGGTAATTGATTTTATAATTGAAAACAATCAAGCCGAATTTTATAGCAGTCTCTTAACTGAGCGCCAACAATTCGATTATCCACCTTTTAGTCGATTGTTTGAAATAAAAGTTATTTCGAAGGACCTCAACGAGGTTAATCACTTAAGTAATGAATTATTTCAATTGTTAAAACCATCTTTTCCGGGAAAATTATTGGGTCCGGAATTTCCATTGGTCGCAAAGATTAAAAACCAGTACCACAAAGCCATTTTAATAAAGGCACCTAAAACGCACAACCAAGCCATACGACAAACACTGTTTGATTGTTTAAACACTTTACAAAACAATTATAAAAATTGGAAGTACCGCGTGTCGATTAATGTGGATCCGTATTAGGGAAAAGTGATGAGGTGGGTTTCTGCGCCAAGGATTGTAGCGGAGGCAGGCGCGGGCTTTGCTTTGTGTGTGTTAGGCGAGGAGGCTGCGGAAGTGATGGAGCAGACCCCGCAGCGTTACACACACATGGCATAAGCCAAGCCTGCCGAAGCGGAAAGCCTGATCACAAAATGCAAATCAAGGGTGGTGATCATCGTTTTGCATTTTGGGAGGCGCCCAAAAATTAATCTTTTAAAATGGCTTTGAGTTTATTTACTTGCTCGCGGTTACCAAGCACAAAAATTTTTGATTCGGGGATGATTTTTGTTTCGGCACTTGGATTCACGATGTAATGACCATCGGAAGTTTTGTAACCAACAATGTTTGCACCACTTTTATTGCGGAGTTCTAATTCTTTAAGGGTTTTGTTTTTTAGATTGTCGGAAATTTGGGTCAAAGAAATTTCTTCGAGGTTAATGGCTTCGCTGTCTTGTCCGGTAATAAAATCCAAAAATTCCATCACATCGGGTTTCATGACTAAGCTGGCCATGTGCGCCCCACCTACCTTATCGGGCATGATGACATTGCTGGCCCCTGCAATTTTCAATTTGGTATCAGAACCATCGTCGCTTGCACGTGAAATGATGGTGAGCTTTGGATTTAAATTGCGTGCCGTGAGCACAATAAAAACATTGTTTGAATCGGTTGGCAAGGTGGTAATGAGTGCTTTGGCTTTCATGATGCCGGCTTGTTGAAGAATACTGTCTTGCGTGGCATCGCCTTTAATCACCAAGTCGGCAAAATCGTGGTTCATGCTTTGTGTGAGATCGGCATTGTTTTCAATCACCACAAAACGTTTTTTATGCCTTTTAAGTACTTGCGCGGCTTGACGGCCGTTACGCCCGTAACCACAAATAATGACGTGGTCGTTTAGTTTTTCAATTGCTGCGTTCAACTTTTTACTTTTAAAAAATTCGTTGAGTTCACCGTCCACCACAAATTTGGTAATGCTTGAAACGGCGTATGCAAATGTACCAAAACTTGTGATGATTAAGAAGGAGGTGAATAATCGACCGCCAAAAGACAGGGGTTCGATTTCGGAATAACCAACTGTAGCTACCGTAATCACGGTCATATAAAAGGCATTGAACCATTCGTAGCCGTCGATGATCACATAGCCCAAGGTGCCTATGATTAACAGGGCGTTTAGCGCCACAAGCGGCATTAAAAATCGGTAATAGCCTTTAAAAAATTTAAACATGCTAAAGCATCAAAGTTAAAATTATTCAACGAGTATTTGAAGCAATCGGGCAAATTAAGCCTAAATTAAATATCTTTGCGGGTAATGAAGACCAAAACGCTGAAGAAAAATAAAGTGAATGTTGTTACCCTGGGTTGTAGTAAAAACCTGGTGGATAGTGAGGTTCTGATGGGCCAATTAAAAGCCAATAAGTTTGACGTTGAACACGAAGGTACGGGTGATGACCATCAAATTGTGATTATCAACACCTGCGGTTTTGTTGACAATGCCAAGCAGGAAAGTATTGATACGATTTTGCGTTATGTGGATGCGAAAAAAGCCGGGGAAGTTGAAAAGCTTTACGTGACGGGCTGTTTGAGTGAGCGCTACAAAAAAGATTTAGAGAAAGAAATTCCTGAAGTGGATGCTTATTTTGGCACCAGAGATTTACCGAAAATTTTAAAAACTTTAAAGGCCGATTACAAACAAGAATTGGTGGGTGAGCGCTTGTTGACTACACCACAACATTATGCCTATTTTAAAATTAGTGAAGGTTGCGACAGACCCTGTAGTTTTTGCGCCATTCCTTTGATGCGTGGAAAACATGTGAGTGTGCCCATTGTAGAATTGGTGCATAGGGCCAAAACATTGGCAGCAAAAGGCAGTAAAGAATTGTTGTTGATTGCACAAGATTTAACCTATTACGGATTGGATATTTACAAGAAGCGTCAATTGGCGAATTTAATTGAGCAATTGAGTGATGTGGAAGGTATTGATTGGATACGTTTACATTATGCCTTTCCCAGTGGTTTTCCGATGGATGTTTTGGAGGTGATGAAAAACAAAAGCAACGTTTGTAATTATTTAGACATGCCTTTGCAACACATTAGTGATAACATGTTGGGCAGCATGCGACGCGGTATTACCAAACAAAAAACCATTGACTTGGTGAATCAAATTCGTGATAAAGTGCCGGGCATAGCCTTGCGTACCACGCTAATAGCGGGATATCCGGGTGAGACACAAAAAGACCATGAAGAAATGTTGCAATGGGTAACGGATACTAAATTTGAGCGTTTGGGAATATTTACCTATTCGCATGAAGAAAATACACATGCCCATTTATTAAAAGATGATGTGAGCGAGAAAATAAAAAAGAAAAGGGCTGATGCGGTGATGGCCGTGCAACAAGAGATTTCGTTGATTCATAACCAGCAAAAAATTGGCAAAACATATAAAGTACTATTCGACCGAAAAGAAGGTGACTACTTTATTGGCCGCACCGAGTTTGATAGTCCGGATGTAGACAACGAGGTGCTTGTAAAAGCCGAAGGCGATACTTATGTACGCATTGGTGATTTTGCCAATGTGAAAATTACCTCTGCCACCGATTTTGATTTGTATGGGGTATTGGAAGCGTAGGTTTCCAAAGTTCTTAAACTTAGCGTAGGTTTCCAAAGTTCCTAAACTTTGGAAACCTACGCGATATCCAGTTCAAACTCAAGTTCAATATCTTTGAAGTGTGCCATTCGAAAATTTAGGGTGTTGTGGTACCAAGATACCGGTGTGTGTATGTCAAGAAATTTAAATTTTTGATTTTGCAACAACAATACTTCGAAGGATGAGTACTCCCAGTCCTCAAGCTTTTGGCACAAACCGGCAACAAGCGGATTTCGGTGAATGTATTGCACCAAACGCAGCAAGTAAACATCGTCTAAAACTACTTTCCGTTTAAAATTTTTGATAAACAAACTTCCCATTCTATTTTGATCCTTATTAAATGCTTGTGTGTATGCACTAAATAAATTGGAAAATTGTTTACTGAGGTAATTTTCATAACCCTTAAACTTTGGTAGTTTTTTACCCGCCTTTTCATGTTTCAAAATTTGGTAAGCCTCCAAAATTTCATCTTGTGTTTTTATTTTAACAAGAAAGTGGAAATGGTTGGGCATTAGACAAAATGCATATGTATGCGCAATCGGCCTGATATGTTTATGGTATAGGTATAAAAAATACCGACAATGCTCGTTTGTTATAAATATTTTTTCGCTGCCATTGGCGCGATTGAAAACATGATATGTGTGCTCCGGCTTAAGGCGTTCCATGCGTGCGTTGCGGTTCCAAAGCTTTAAGATTTGGAACCGCAACGCTAAAATAAACCAGGTTTCCAAACAAAAAAAGGCATGCTACAATTATCATTTAAAAGGATTTTTGTCACACAATCCAGTATATAAACTTATACTGAAGTGTATTCAAACTTAGTTCAAACTAAAGAAGTAGGATGAAATTAACAGAGAAGAAAGTCTTTATTAATTATTCTACAATAATTTTTTGACGGTAACGATCATCTAATTGTTGCAATTCGAGAATGTAAACACCTCGTGCCAAATCACTAAGATTGATTTTTATTTTTTCTTCTACAATACCTTCTCTGATTTGGTTACCAATTGCATTGTGTAAATAATAATTTATTATTTTGCCGCTGTTATTTTCAATATTTAATTCATTGTGGGCCGGATTTGGTGAAAGCGTTATCCTGTTTTTGAAATCCTCCTCTTTGATCCCAAATACAAAACAATCGCTCACTCTACGAATGGTTATTGTTTTACTGCCAACACAGCCAAAGGCATCTGCACCATTTACAAATAACGGGAAATTACCAACAGTACTAATACCTACATATACTGTTGGTCCCACCACAGGACTCGGTGAATTAAAACAAACCGGATTTGCAGGCCATATGTAATTTACTGCGCCGCTTGCAGTATACAAACGTGTTTCGCCCGGACATAGCGTGGTGTAACCGCTAATGCTAACAATTGGAATGGGCATCACCATGAGTGTTTGAGTAACAATACTGCCAGATCCGTTGGTATTTGAAGCAATTAAGCCAACAGTTTGTACACCCGTGCTGCTAAAGGAAATAAAAGGGTTATTGCTGTTGGCGTTTGTTAAACTGCAGTTACTGCACGACCATAACCATGATGTTGGCGTGTTAGAAGATTGGTCGATGACGTGTAATAATTGATTTGAACAAAGTGTATCAGTTGATAAAGAAAAAGAAGAAACAGGTGACATACTTTGGGTTACACAAACCGGATCTAAAATGTACAAATAGTTTACTTCAGCTGCATTAATGGCGCGATCATAAAACCTTGCATTATCGATACTTCCCTGAAATGGTTGGTTAAAGCTGTTTTCATTAGTGCCGCCTAAGTACACATTTTTTCCCGCCATATAATCAAAGCCGTTAAAAGAAACACTAGTTGATGCTTCCATAACACCATTTACATACATCACCATATTGTTATTGTCGATGGTTGCAACAACATGAAACCAGGTATTGGGCGTAACAGATGTAGTTGAATATACCGAATTGGCACCTACAGCAGATGATTTTTTGGCTAAAAACTTGTAGCTTCCATTATTGTTTGCAATCGAGAGACTATATGCATCAATGTTAGTGCTTTGATTGTTTTTGGTAAACAAAACAACGCAGTTGGACAATGTACTTAAATTGTAACGCAACCAACATGAAAAACTGAAGGCATTCGAAGGCTTGACGTTAACATTAGATGGCAATTCAATGTAGCTGGTGGTGTTACCGCCAAAAGCCAAAGCCATATTACTATTATTGAAACGATTGCCGGTATTAATAATGTTATTTAATAAGCCATTGTTATTGTTGATGGGATCAAAGGCATTGCCGTCGAAACTATAACAAGCACCTAGTCCATAATTCAAATTTACTTGTGCACCGATGCAATGAAACAAAAAACAACATCCTATGACCAAACCAATTTTCATCCTTTTGCATAATAAAATTAAGCTAAATAGCCCTTCACTCAAAGAAAATCAATAAATTTTAGATGTTTAATTTTATGAATCCACCAATTATTGATCATGAATGCAAGAGAATCAATGAATCTTTTACTAATTCTTCTCAATCAGCAGCTTTTTCACCAAAATACCAGTCTCCGTTTTTAGGGAAACAAAATAAATCCCGGCTTTTAAACCTGAGGTGTTTTCATGAAACACATTTTCACCCGCATTTAATTCAATGGATTGATTGGCTAATTGGCGACCACTTAAATCATACAACTGCAAAATACCCGACTCATTTACCTTGGTAAAAACTTTCAAATACAATTCGTTGTTGGCGGGGTTTGGATACAAAAGCAAATCAAATGCCGCATTACTAGTTTGATTTTTGATGCCCGTTGTACTGGTAACGATGCTGGCCAATGTGTTTTTAGTGGTGTTGGTAATGATGGGTTCATTGTAATCAAAATAAATGGCTGCTTTGTTTTTAATTTGTGTTCCCAATGTTAAATTGGGTTTCAGTTTCACCGAATACACAAAAAATCCTGAACTTAATACATCACCGTAACTTGATTTCCAAGGCAAGTTAATGTTATCAAAACTAAATCTGCACACACCGGTTTCGCTAATGGTGGTGGTGAATTTTTTACTGCCATAACCCGGACGAAGGCTCGAAACGCGCAAACTAGGGTCGAGTGTATCGATGACCACAATGTTTTGCGCGAAGTAAGAACCTGTATTTTGAAAATGCACAACGTAGGTGAGAATGGAATCGCTTGTGCTAATATTGCCTTGTGGTCCGGTACCTGCCGGAGAAACCTCTTTGAAATTGGGATCGTAAGATCCAATGGTGATTACTTGATTCGAATTCACATTGTTCCATGGGGTATTGTCGGTTAGCCAAGCAGTATTCACCGGTGATAAGTGTGAAACCGTATCGTTTGTGTTCACAAGTGTAGACAATGGAATATTGCTTGGTACATTGTAAGAAACCCAACCACACAAACTGCCATTTGGTGCAATTGACGATAATCCGCTATTAACGCGGTACCAATTCGGAAAACCGCTTGAATTGGGCTGTGTGAAATTGAATGTAGAGCTACTGTAATTTAACTTACCATCATGCCCATAAGCCAAGCGCACGTTGTTTTCTACTAGGGTACCTTCATTTTGCACAATGATTGCTTTAGCATGTGTGCCGCCCGGAACCGGCGAATTCTGATTTGTGGTGATGATGTGTAAATCATGTATTGGAATTGTATTGTTTGCAAAATTAATTGTCAACACACAATTTGAAGCTGCTGTAACATTAACAACTTGATTGTTGTTTTGGCAATTGGCCAAAGGGTAATATGGCTGAACCGA
Organism: Sphingobacteriaceae bacterium; assembly: GCA_947453445.1. Classification (GTDB taxonomy): domain Bacteria; phylum Bacteroidota; class Bacteroidia; order B-17B0; family Aurantibacillaceae; genus Aurantibacillus. The sequence goes on along the minus strand of CANGGP010000001.1, from coordinate 23,275 downwards.
TTCACTGAGCGTATAAGTGCCGGAAGGGACCATAAAACTGTAAATGCCATTTTGGTCGGTATAAGTTGAACCAAATCCTGCACAATGAATCTGGATATTCGGTATGCCCAGTTCACCGAAACCTTGCTGGCAATTGTTATTGCTGTCGTTATATACAGTCCCTGTTATTAAACAATAACACGCATTGTTGTTAGGGGTATAACCAAGATAACTGCTTGCGGTTATGCTACAACCGTTAGCTGCTATGGCCCTTACAGCATAAGTTCCTACACTTAAATTTGAAAGTGTGGCGCCATTTTGACCATTCGTCCATTGATATGTATATGGTGCTTGGCCACCGGTGGCATTGGCTACAAGTGAACCATTATTTGAAAATATACATGACGCAGGTGTTGGTATAAAACCGACATTAATGGTACTGTATTGTTGAAAAGATGCAGATTTTACGATTTTGCAGCCCATCGCATCGGTAATGGTGCAAGTGTAAACACCTAAATTAACACCACTAAGCGAACTGGTTGTAGCGGCATTATTCCATAAATACGTTAAAGGCATATTTGAACCTGAGGCAATGGCCACCACATTTCCGGTTGTTGTTGGACAAGGCACATTATAAGCCGAAATTGATCCTGTTAAATTGGTATTGTTTGGAATGTTTACACCGCCATTGGCAGTGCATCCTACTGCATCAACAACTTGAAAATAATAAATGCCACTGCTTAAATTCGAAACATTATTTGTGTTCACGTTGTTTGGAAAGGTATACCAAGTATAAGCATAAGGCGGCGTACCTCCTGTAGCAATAACTGTGGCTGCGCCATTTGTTAATGTGCAATTACTTGGGGTGCTCGAATAAGTAACATTGACTGGGGAATTTATCCCCACATAAACGGAGCCAAATCCAAGACAACCTTGTGCATCTGTAATTTGCACCTGGTAGTTTTGTCCGCCTGAAATATTTAGCAAATTAGCGCTATTAGCACCATTACTCCAAAGATAGTTGTATGGCGCGGTGCCTCCTGTAACAAAACTCATCACTGTGCCGTTAGCTTGTGCGCATTGCGCATTAGATACTGTGTTGGTGTAATTAATGGATACTGCTTGAGGCACAAAATAATTTGCATGACAAACACAACCATTTACATCAGTAACAGTACAACTTATATTTCCGAGCATTAATCCACTACGTGTTAAGGTTGTTGCACCATTATTCCACAAACAAGTATAAGGTCCAGTGCCACCTGTTGGAACAACGCTTGCTGTACCATTTGCACAGTTGGCCGGACTGCCATTAATGTTAGGATTAATAGTTATTGCTTGACTTACATAATGATAGGCAGTATTTTTACAACCATTGGCTGCTGTAACAGTACAATTATAAGTGCCCATAGGTAAATTTCCAACGGCTTGGGTGGTGGCACCATTACTCCACTGGTAAGTAAAAGGTCCAGTTCCGCCAATTGTAGTGACAGTACCTGTTCCATTTAAACAATTTGCAGGGCTGCCGGAAACGGATACAGTATAACCTGGATTTGAATTTACAGTTAAATTTGTTGTGCCGGTACTCGTTACTTTGCAACCCGCGCCATCTGTTACTTCCAACATGTAATCACCATTAGGCACCTGTGCGGGATTGGTAGGATATGTTTGATTGGTCGTTGTATTTGTCCATAAGCAATTATAAGGGGCCGTGCCGCCTGCAAATGACGATGCTTGGACAGTGCTTAAAGAAGGGCAGATAGCAAACGCCATGGAAAAGCTAAAACTGAAAGGGGCGGTAAACGACACTGTGACATTCGCATTGTGTACACCATCTGAAGCAGAGATATACCAAATATTAGGATTAATGTATTGATTAAAATATGCCGGTACATTTGAAAGGTTATCAGTATTACTTGCAACACTAGCGTGCACAGTTTGTTGCATTGACACATTCATGTATGTATAGGAAATGGGTGGTGTAAAACCAATGGCCGTGACCCCTATTTTGCCGTTGTTATTACACGGTTGCGTTAACACGGTTGCAGTTAAGGCTTGTGAAAAGGATTGATTTGATAGAAGACAAAAACTCAAAACAAACACAAAGGTTAAAAATCTAGTAAAGTTTTTCATATGATTGGGGTTTTAGTGTTGGTTAAAAGCATCAAAAATAGTGCCGTTTTAAATTAAAATAAATTTAACATTATTCGATAATGGTCTTTTGAAGCCATCTATTCTTCTGATCTTTTATTTCAAAAATATAGATGCCCTTCATAAAGCTCGATAAATCGATGACAGTGGTTTCACCCAGTTCTTTCATTGAATAAATTATTTCACCTAAAACATTGTAAACTGTCAATTCACATCCATCTGTTCTTTGTAAACGCAAATAAAATACACCTTCACTAGGATTTGGATAAATCATCAACATTGGACTAGATTGTTTTTCATTTAAACCCAAACAGGCGTCCACTTGAACACTAATTGAACCGTTGTTAACACAACCATTTGCATTCATGGCACTGAGTGAATAAATTGTACTAACGGTGGGACTTGACACAATTGTAGATTGATTGCTGCCATTATTCCATGTATAAGAACTTGCACCGCTTACAGTCAATGTAGTGGTTTCCCCTACACATAAATTCGCCGGATTTGCAGCCATGCTCAATTGCGGCAAAGCGAAAACCGTAATTGTTGAAATAACCGGTTGCGAAATACAAGCTTGCGATCCGGTTCCGGTTACAGTGTAGGTGGAATTTGAACTTGGATTTACCACAAAGTTGCCGCCGGTAATACTGTATGTTTGGGCACCGGCTGGTGAAACCGTAAATGATTGTCCGACACAAATACTACCACTATTAACGGTAACTATAGGCAAGGCGTTAACCGTTATGGCAGCGGTGGCAGATTGCAATGACACACAGCCGAGGTTACTACTTCCGGAAATAGTAAAAGTAGCATTGGCCGTGGGATTTATTACTGCAGAGCCACCTTGATAAGTATAACTAACAGCTCCCAAAGGTTGTAAAGTAAATGACTGTCCGGCGCAAATGGTAGCATTCGACACTGTTATGCTTGGACTCGGATTTACCGTAATGAAGGCTGTTGCGCTAATTGCTGAGGAACAATTGTTTGCGTTGGTGCCCGTTACACTATACATGGTGCTTGTACTCGGACTTACAAGCGCTGAACCGGAAGAATAAGTGTATGAAGTTGCGCCGCTTGGCGATAAGGTAAACTGTTGTCCGGCACAAATAGTACCTCCTGCCACGGTGATTGTTGGCAAACTGTAAACCGTTATAGATACTGTTGCAGCCTGGGATGCTAGACAAGATGCGGTGCTGAGTCCAATGATGGTATAGGTTGAGTTGGCAGTAGGATTAACCACAAAACTGCCACCCTGAATACTATAAGTACTTGCACCACTAGGCGCGATGGTGTAGGCTTGTCCGCTACAAATGCTCGCATTTGCCACCGAAACAGTTGGTAAAGGATTCACCACTACATTTAAAGTTGCAGCATTTAAAGCCGTACAACCCGATGTATTGGTGCCCGAAACTGAATATATTGTGGTTGAATTTGGACTCACTACATTGCTACCTCCTGAATATGTATATGAACTGGCACCAGATGGCACAATGGTATAAGATTGACCGGCACAAATACTGGCATTGGCTGCAGTGATGGTTGGTAAACTAAAGACTGTAACAATAGCAGTAGCTGTATTGGCCGAAACACAGCCATTTGCATTGGCCCCAATCACCGTATAAGCAGTTGTTGCCGATGGGTTCACAATATTTGAAGCCCCCGCAACGGTGTATGCATTTGCCCCTGAAGGAATAATGGTAAATGTTTGTCCACTACAAATACTACCGCTGTTAACGGCAACTGTTGGCAATGCAGCAACCGTTATAACGGCCGTGGCGGCCGTGGCGGCAACACAACCATTGGCATTAGTACCTGTTACAGAATAGGAGGTGTTAAGCAATGGTGACACAATGAATGAACCGCCCGCAATAGTATAAGTTGTTGCACCGCCGGGAACAATTGTGAAAGACTTACCCAAACAAATGGAACCGCTATTCACCGAAATGCTTGGCAAAGCGTTTACAATAAGTGAGACCGTAGTGCTATTGACACAAGTGTTGGCTGCTGTTCCACTTACACTGTAGATGCTTGTAGAGCCGGGTGAAACACTCAATGATGCACTGTTTGAGCCAGTACTCCAAGTATAAGTGGCTGCACCGCTCACCGAAAGGTTTGCCGTAGCGCCAAGACAAATGCCGGTTGGGCTGCTAATGCTTAGAATAGGAAGGGCATTTACACTAACATTTGCAATGGCCGTATTGCTACAAGAATTTGCCGCAGTGCCAATCACAGTATAGGCACTGTTACTACTAGGGCTTACTGTATTGCTGCCACTTGAATAAACATATGTTGATGCACCACTCGCATTTAAAGTAAATACATTACCGCTGCAAATACTGCCACTATTCACCGAAACATTTGGCAAGGCCAATACAAAAACTGTTGAAACAACAGGACTTGAAACACAAGCTTGGGCGTTCGTTCCACTCACTGTATAGGTTGTTGTGGAACCGGGAGCAACCACATTGCTTCCGCCGGAAAAAGTAAAAGTAAGCGCCCCTGAAGCAGAAATGGTGTATGATTTACCTAAGCAAATTGAGCCGCTGCTCACCGTGATGCTCGGTAATGGATTCACTGTAAGATTCACTGATGCTGTATTTGAACAACCATTGGCATTGGTACCTTGCAATGAATAAACACTATTCGTTGACGGAGAAACAGTAATTGAATTTGAATTAGAACCAGTGCTCCATGTATAGCTAATTGCCCCATTGCCGCTTAAGCCGGCAGAATTGCCAACACAAATGGCTGAAGGGGATGAAATCGAAACATTTGGCAAGGCATTCACAGTGATGCTCGCAACAGCTGAATTTGTGCATGAACCTGCACCAGCACCGGTAACTGTATAATTGGTATTTACAAGAGGGCTCACCACTGAAGCACCTCCCGTGATTGTATACGTTGTGCCACCACCCGGAATGAGTGAAAAGCTGCTACCCAAACAAATAGCGCCACTATTTACTGTGATGGAAGGCAATGACTGAACGATAACACTCGACACAACAGGAGCCGAAATGCATCCGGGGGCAGTTGATCCTATCACGGTATAATTTGTATTCGCAATTGGATTAACAATTGATGTACCCGAAGAATAAGTATATGATATAGCACCTGTAGGCAGCATGGCGAATGCATTACCCATGCAGATTGATCCGCTATTCACCGCAATGGTTGGAACATTGCTCACATTCAAAGCAAAAGTTGAAGTGCTGACACAACCAAAAAGATTAGCCCCTGTTACTGAATAAGTAGTATTCACACTTGGGCTCACCACAATTGAAGATGTGGATGCACCTGTATTCCAGTTATAAAGATTGGCACCATTGGCCACTAAACTCGCGTTATTACCAATACAGATTATACTTGGGGCTGTAATTGACAACAATGGCGGTGCAACTACTGCCACGTTTGCAACGGCATTGGCAACACAGGCATTACCGTTAGAACCAAATACCGTATAGTTGGTGTTGGAAGTCGGATTCACAATGGTAGAGCCTCCCGGCACAATGGTGTAAAATGAAGCACCGGTTGGTACTAAAGTATAAGCATTGCCAACACAAGCAAAGCCGCTGTTTACATTCACTGTTGGCATGGCATTTACACTAAGCGTTGCTGTTGCAGTATTTGACGACATACAGCTTTGTAAACTGCTACCGATGAGCGTATAATTACCCGTGCTTGCAGGCGAAACCGTATAACTACCTCCAGCAATGGTATATGAGTTGGCACCTGAAGGTACAAAAGTGAACACATTACCGGCGCAAATAGTTCCGTTATTGAGCGATACAATCGGCAATGAATACACTGTTATCGCCGTTGTGGCGCTTGCAACGCAGCCCAACGAATTACTTGCACTCACAGTATAATTTGTTGTAATATTTGGGGTAACAGAAATGGCTGAAGCAATGGCACCGGTATTCCAAGTGTAAGAACTTGCTCCCGAAGCCAATACAAAAGCAGATTGACCCTCACACAAAGTATTTGAAGTAGAAGCTATAATAATTGGGCTCACACTATTCACGGTAATATTAATGGAGGCGCTTGAAACACAACCCAAACTATTTTGCCCACTAACACTAAATACTGTATTGCTTGTAGGGCTTTGCGTTAATGTAGCAGCATTGGAATTATTTGACCAAGTATATGTTGAGGCGCCCGACGCTATGAGCGAAATTGATTGTCCACTACACACACTTGTATTCGACGCGGCTATCGCAATTGTAGGAGAAGCTGATACGGTTATGGTTTGTGTGTAAGTATTTCCCGAGCCGTTTACATTGGCTGCAGTTAAAGATGCTACAAACACACCCGGCGTGTTAAAAACCGCGCTTGGATTTTGAACAGTGCTAATGGTATTTGTAGCACCCGGTATTAACCAATTCCAAGAAGTTGGTGAATTGGTAGAAACATCGGAAAACGAAACGGCCGAACCAACACAAACCACTGTGGTGGCAGGGATAAATACCGAATTGGGAACCAACGTATTGGTAATACAAGTTGGATCTTGCGTATAAAGATAAAGCACCTCTGCAGCACTTAAGGTACGGTTGTAAAAGCGCGCATTGTCGATGCTGCCCGAAAATGGGGCATTGTATGATTCATTGGTACCACCTAAAATGACATTCTTTCCGCTCACAAAATCAAAACCATTAAAGGTTGAACTTGCTGTGCCTTGTAATACACCATTCACGTAAAGTTTCACCGCCGAATTATCAATGGTACTCACCACATGGTACCATAAATTTGGCGTAACTGTACTAGGGGATGTTACTTGGTTGGTGCCTAAAGGACCGCACTTCCTGGTCATAAAATGCGCCGAGGGATCGAGACACAAATTATAAGCTTCGAAATTGGAAGACAAAGAATTTTTTGTAAATAAAATATAGGCATTAGAATTTGATATTGGTTTAATCCATGCCGAAAAACTAATGGCATTGGCCGGTTTAATTAATGGATTATCAGGTAAAATTAATTGACTGGACGAAGAACCTGATAATTGAATGGCAGCGTTCGTCACATTGTTCCTATCCACTGTTGAGGTAACTGCACTAAGGGTTGCCGTTAAATTACTGATTGGTTCTGTTCCGTTTCCGTTTAATGCATAACAAGCACTTAAACTGTTACTAATGTTCGAAACCACATAATTCGCGCAGTTTGGGTCACTTGAATAAAGTGCTGCAATTTCAGTAGAAGATAATACCCTGTTATAAAATTTTACATTGTCCAAATTACCAAAGAGCGGCAAATTAAATGTGCTTTCGTTTGAACCGCCCAATATCACATTCTTTCCACTTTGATAATTAAATCCATATGATACTGCTATTGTATTTTCAAGCACACCATTCACATAAACTTTAATGGCACTGTTATCCATTGTAAATGCTGCATGGTACCAAGTATTCACCGACAAGGATGTTACAGCATCTGTATAAGTGGTTGTGCCACTTCCATCACCTTTGTGTACTCTAAATTTATACCCAGATCCTGTATTGGCAATGGCCATTGCATACGCTTCAAAATTAGAAGTAGAATTGTTCTTCGTAAATACTACATATTGATTTGTTGTTAAAGCACCTAATTTTATCCATGTAGCAAAAGTAATGGCATTGGTAGGTTGAATTAAAGCCGAATTAGGCAATTGTATATATGAAATGCTTGAACCTGTAAATGACATGGCCGCATTGCCGGTGTTAAAACGGTCAAATGTTGGGAAAACTGCAGCTACTGTTCCCGATAAACTGTTCACAGGATCAATGGCGTTGGCATCCAAAGCATAACAAGCCGTTAAACTGGTATTTAAATTTATTTGCGCATGCAATTGATATTGCCATGAAATGCAAAAAAATACAACAAAGTGTAAAAATATTTTTTTCATAATTGGTTCCTTAACGAAGATATTAAATCATCTAATCCCTTTTACAATCAAAAAAATTCCTACCGTGTTACCGGTAGGAATTTCCAAAAAAACAAGTACTAAAGTTTCATTATTTTTTTGATCACATGAGGGTTTTGGTAAGGAATGTGCAAAAAGTACATGCCACTTTGATAAGCGGCCATGTTAATCACTTTTTCATCATTCAAAATTCCACTATCAATCACTTTGCCATTTAGGTCTTTAATTTGATAATACACGTCGCCTGCGATAGATGACTTTAAAACCAAATCATCATTCACCGGATTTTGCATAATTTGAAACAAGTCTGAGGCATTTGCCTTTTCATTCAAGCCTGTCTTAATGGTTGCAGCGCAAGTAGGATCTTGACTATACAAGGCCGACACGTCAGCGGCAGAGATTGTGCGGCTATAAAAACGAATATTGTCCATTGTGCCGGTAAATGGCATATCATACATGCCTTCATTGGTTATTCCCAAATATGTTTTTTTACCGCTTACATAATCAAAACCATTAAACGATGAGGTTGTAGAACCATCTAACACGCCATTTACATATAACTTCACAAAACTATTATCGATGGTAATCACCAAGTGAAACCAAGTATTTATTGTTAACGGAGTGGTTGAAACCACCATATCCATGCCTGTAGGCCCTGATTTACGGGTCATGAAGTGCAATGAGGGATCAATGCAAAGTTCGTAAGCTTCGAAAAATGCACTTAAACTATTGCGCGTAAATAAAATATACTGATCGATATACGTCGGTGTTTTTATCCAACAAGAAAACGACAAGGCATTGGCAGGTTTAAGCAATGGCGTTTCAGGTAATTCAACGTAACTGCTTGTACTGCCATTAAAATACAAGGCGCTTGTAGCATTGCCTAAACGGTTCACTGTTGGGCTCACAGCACTTGTAGTGCCGTTCAAATTATTAACCGGTTCTGTGGCATTGCCATCCAAAGCATAACATGCCGTTAAACCCGAACTTAAATTCACCTGCGCTCGCAACATTGTGAAAAAACAGACGAAAAATAATAAACTAATCTTTTTCATTTTTTAGGCTTTTACCAAAGTTCGATCAAGGGCTTGGTTAGAAAAAACAAGTAGGGACAGAACTTTACTTTGGTTTGATAAGTGGTTGATTTTAGCCGATAAAAAATACTTAGTCTTTATAATTAATGTGAATCAGAAAATCGTTTAAGCGTGTTTTAGAGATAGGCACTGTTTTTTTACCACCCAGCAGTGCATAGCCACCATCTTCCTTTTTGTACTTGGTAACATATTTCAAATTAATAATGCATGAATTATTAATCCGCATAAAATGCACGTTGTTTTTACACAATAAATTTTCATAGTCCTTTAAAGGCTTTGTCACCTCAATGCTTTCTAAGTTGTTGAATGTAACTTTCGAATGGTTTGAATTGGCTTCGATGCAAAGAATTTGTTGCGCGTGAACAAAATCTATCCCATTCTTGTGATTCAGCGGCACCCTTTGGTTTTGACTATTGAGCAATTCGGCCAATTGGTTTTTGATGACCATCATTTCGAGGCTTTCACTCCGTTTTAAACCTATCCGGGCAATACATGCTTTTAAATCATCAAGATCAATGGGTTTTAATAAATAGTCTTTGGCATTGATTTTTAACGCCTTTAGGCCATATTCGCGGTGTGCCGTTGTAAAAACCAATTCAAAATTTTTGAAACTTATTTGTTCGAGTACTTCAAATCCATTTAACACAGGCATTGAAATATCTAAAAAAACAATGTCAGGTCGAAAGTTATTGATTAACTCTACACCCTCCACCGGCTTTGTGGTAATGGCCACCACCTTTACTTCAGGAATATATTTCTTAATCAAAAGCTCTAAACTTTTTACGCCATTTAATTCATCATCAATAATGACTGCGTGCAACATAAAATTTAAATGATGGGAATAATAATTTCTACAATTGTGCCTAAACTGTTATTTTGATCATCTTTTTTATCGATAATCTTAATTGCTCCTTTAATGCCTGTGGCCTTGTGAATAATGTCAATCCGTTGTTTGATGAAATCAAGGGCCAAAGATTTTTTCTTGATTAAATCGCGATTTTTATTCACATAAGATCTACCAACACCATTGTCTTCCACAATGCACATCAAGTGGTGTTCGTCAATTTTCTTAAAATGTATAAGTAATTTGCGGTGGTCAGCCTTATGCATTAAGCCATGCCAAATGGCATTTTCAACCAGTGGCTGAACAAACATAAAGGGTATTTTAATGCGATTTGTTTCTGTGACCTCATTCACCAAAGTAAATTCAAAAGTATTGCCAAAGCGCAATTTTTCAATTTCAACATACATTTGAATAATTTCAATTTCTTCTTCTATTGTAATCGATTCCTCATCGCTGCTTTCCAAAACTTTACGCAGTAATTTTGAAAATTTACTCAAATAACCTTGTGCATTTTCAAAGTCTTCCTCTAAAATAAAACGCTGCAAAGTATTTAAGGCATTAAACATAAAATGCGGATTCATCTGCATGCGCATGGCCCGCGTTTCTAACTCAATCATGCGGGCATTCAAGGCATTTTTTAATTCCTTTTTCCGCAATTCTATTCTCGATTTTCTGACAATTAAAAAAATAATCATCACAATCAACAAAATAAATATCGATACAAAGGCAATCCACTCTAAATTATGTTTTAGGCGATTTGGATTTGGTGCTTCATAAAGCTCAGTTACCTCTGTTGCACTTAAAACACGATTATAAATTTTGATATCATCTACCGCTGCACATAAATAACGTTCGTTTTTCTTATTGGCCGAATGTCCTATCATCACTGAATCACCTTCCAAAAATGGCGTCACAAAACCTTTGTAAATTTTGGCTTCTAATGCCCCATCCAAGTATAAAAACATAGAGTCGGTATTAAACGAAAAAACAAGATGGTGCCACGCGTTTAATGAAATGGTATCGGCAGAATTTAAACGTACCTGTAGTTTTTCAGACAATGAAGTAGCTGCACTTATTTTTTTGACTTTAAAATCATAGGCAATGGCATAGGCCTCGTAGAAATCGTCATTCGCACTGTTTTTTGTTAGAAGAATTGGATTAAATTGATATCCGGTACCGCCTTGCACCGCAATTTCGATTTTCAGCCACATCGCAAAACTAACATTTCGCGGTTTTATAAAATCGTCGGTACCCAGGTTTAAATAACTACGCGGACTACCATGTAAATACAAAGCAGATTTTGGATTGCCAAAACGGTCGTTCACATACAACACCCCCACTGCATTTGCGCTTTTACCAGTTATGGCATTGATGGCATTGCCGTCATCGAACGAAAAATCACCTACCATGCCATCTTTTGATTGGGCCTGCAAATTAAAGCCAGCCAATACAATGGACGACATTAAAAAAACGATTATTGACCTTAGCTTTTGACCGACCCTTTGCATGTGCTAAAAATAATGAATTCATTCGGTTACGGCAGATTTTGGGTGTCAAACTATTATTTGGTTTGATATGTGGTACGATTTTACTTATGAAATGATTGTAATGCATAATTATACCTGAAAATATTGAGATGCGAGATAAACGATTATTTGCTTCCTGCCTTTAAGTGAACAATCAGCTCATTTTTAAATTTTGATTATCTTTATGAACGCATTTAAAAGCACCACAAATAATTAATAAGAAATAAGTAATATCATATGGCAGCAGCACCAATTAAAAATGTAGAGTACGGTTTAGAAAAAATATTTGAAGGCGCTCAAGATTTTTTACCACTCTTGGGGACAGATTATGTTGAATTTTATGTGGGGAATGCAAAACAATCGGCCCATTATTATAAAACAGCATTTGGTTTTCAAAGCATTGCATATGCGGGATTGGAAACGGGTTTAAAAGACAGAACATCTTATGTTTTAAAACAAGATAAAATTCGTTTGGTATTAACCACCTCTTTGGTGAGCGATTCGCCCATAAGTGAACATGTAAAAAAGCACGGCGATGGTGTTAAAGTGATTGCCTTGTGGGTGGAAGATGCGCGCAAAGCCTTTGAAGAAACCACCAAACGCGGCGCCAAAGTATTTATGGAGCCCACGGTTGAAAAAGACGAGCATGGTGAAGTGGTACGAGCAGGCATTTATACTTATGGTGAAACTGTACATATGTTTGTAGAACGCAAAAATTATAAAGGCATCTTTTTACCGGGCTACAGAGAATGGAAAAGTGATTATAATCCTAGCGCCGTTGGTTTAAAATTTATTGATCACATGGTTGGTAATGTGGGTTGGAACCAAATGAATGCCACTGTTAAATGGTACGAAGATGTAATGGGCTTTGTGAACTTCTTAAGTTTCGACGACAAACAAATTACCACCGAATATTCTGCTTTGATGAGTAAAGTAATGAGCAATGGTAATGGTAGAATTAAATTTCCGATCAACGAACCGGCTGTTGGTAAGAAAAAGTCGCAAATAGAAGAATACATCGATTTTTATGAAGGTGCCGGTGTTCAGCACTTGGCCTTGGCTACCGATGACATCATTAAAACCGTAACTGCACTCAAAGATAGAGGGGTTGAATTTTTACCGCCGCCTCCACAATCTTATTATGATGAAGTGCCTAACCGTTTAGGTATCCACAAAGATGCTTTTAAAGAAGACATTAAAGAATTACAAAAATTATCCATTTTGGTTGATGCCGATGAGGAAGGATACCTGTTACAAATTTTTACAAAACCTGTTGAAGACCGTCCGACTTTGTTTTATGAAATCATTCAACGCATGGGTGCGCGTGGCTTTGGTGCCGGTAACTTTAAGGCTTTGTTTGAATCAATTGAGAGAGAACAGGCCTTGAGGGGAACATTATAACAATTGATAATTAAAAATTAATAATTAAAAAATGGGTGGGAGAAATTCCACCTTTTTTTTGGATTAAACTGTGTAGTTTTACCAATCATGAAGAAGTTTATAAATGCAAGGCAAAGAAATGTATGCGCACCGAATTTATTTTTCGCTTTTATTTCTGTTTGTCTTTTTTTATTTAGCGCTCGTGTTTTTTCTCAAATCAATTTGAATTTCGCTTGGTACTTTAATCATTCAAAAATTCAATTGGCTGATTTGCCTTTTAAAACAATGAATTCAGACAGTTTAGCCTTTGAAAGTCTTAAATGTTACGTGTCGAAAATTGTGTTTTTGCAAGATGACAAGGTGGTTTACGCCGAAAAAAATTCGTTTCATTTGTTGGATGCCGCCAATGCGGAAAGTTTAAAAATAAATTTAGCTTGCAAAAGCCCTTTCAACAAAATTCGATTTACTTTAGGTGTCGACAGCATCACCAATGTGTCGGGTGCCATGGGCGGCGATTTAGATCCTAGCAAGGGGATGTATTGGACCTGGCAAAGTGGTTATATCAATGTAAAAATGGAAGGGAAAAGCTTAGCCTGTAAAAATCCACAAAAAGCATTTCAATTTCATTTGGGAGGTTATGCTTACCCATACAGCAATGCAAAAGTGATAACACTTGCAAGTACACATAAACCTGAACAAAATATAATGATTCAGCTGGCAGAGTGGTATAAATATTTTGAATTGCAAAAATTCGACCACATCATGTCGCCTTCAAGCCAAGCGCAAAAAATGACGCTTGCCTTTTCTAACTGTTTTCAAATAAGCGCACCTTGAAAAGAATAGCCATTGTGATTGTTTTTATGCTTGCCATCTGTTGCGGCTTTATGCAAGAGAAGACAATCGGCTTTGTTATTCCGAAGGGATGGCCAAAACCCATTTACCAAATTGATAAAAAATCGTTTAACAAAGGGGCTATTACTTTGGGAAAGCAATTGTTTTATGATCCTGTTTTATCTGCCGACAGCAGTATTTCTTGCGCATCATGTCATTCGCCATACAATGCCTTTACCCATGTTGATCACGCCTTAAGCCATGGCATACACGATAGCATTGGCAACCGCAATTCGCCGGCCTTGATGAATTTGGCATGGCACAACAGTTACATGTGGGATGGGGCCATTACCAATTTGGATGTACAAGCCCTTGCCCCTATATCACATCCAAAAGAAATGGGGGAAAACATGCCCCATGTGATTCAAAAATTAAAACGCAATAAAATTTATCCTGCTCTTTTTTATGCTGCTTATCTCGATAGCAGCATTAACCAACAAAAGAGCTTGCAAGCCTTGTCGCAGTTTTTATTATGCCTTATTAGTGCCAATTCAAAATATGATAGCGTAATGAATCAACGTGCAAAATTTACAAGCCAAGAAGAACATGGTTATGCCTTATTCCGTCAAAACTGTGCTTCCTGTCATGCCGAGCCTTTGTTCAGCAATTATCAATTTGAAAATAACGGTTTGCAACTTGACACAAACTTAAAAGATTACGGACGCATGTTGGTGACCAAAAACCCGAAAGACTCCTTGTTGTTTAAGGTACCTACTTTGCGCAACATTGCTTATACCTCACCCTATATGCACGATGGTCGATTTAAAAAATTAAGTCAGGTGATAAACCATTACAGCAGCGGCATTCAAAAAAGCCATACGCTTTCAAAACACTTCATAAAAGGCATTCAACTGAGTAAAAACGACCAAGTCGACCTGCTGGCTTTTTTATTAACCTTAAGCGACCGCACTTTTTTGTTTAACGAGTCTTTTCATTATCCGCCTAAAAACCGTCATTAACCGCTAAAGCTTGACGAACGCTTAAACAAAAAAAAGATTGGCCCCTGTGTTCAATTCATTAACCGATTTTAATTTTTAGTATAGAAAGATTAATATATTTTTATCCAAAACTATGACTATGAAAATTAATTTTAATTTACTTAAGGCCATCCTGGCAATTACGTGTTTAGGGCAATTTCAAATACACGCACAAACTAATCCTGCCATCACGGCTTGGTTACAAAACACAGTCACAACCGGTCGTCATTATGTGAGTGGCAATCCAACACCCGTAACCGACGCTGTTTTGGCCAATGTTCAAAAAGTACAATATTCAAGCAACAATGTTTACATCACCACACAAGGTATTCCTACATATATAACCGGTCCGTTTTTAGATGGCAACCCATCGTTGGCTACAGGGCAAAATGCCATTTTTAAAATGCCGCTTAGTCCGGTTCAAAATACTTCTACACCAGTATCAACAACCGGCGGTAACATTGGTCAGTTTATTAATGGTGTTGCCTTATTCGATTACCGCGATGGTGTGTCGTGGCAAAATTCGACCAGCACTTTAAAAGGCGGGCCTTATGGCGGTCAAGGGGATAATGTTTGGAACCGTGATGCCGTTGTTGGTGAGCGATTGGGATTTGATTGTGCGAAAGGACATCCTGCCATGGGCAATTATCATCACCACCAAAATCCGAGTGCATTTAAATTAGACATTGTTGTGATTTCAACCATTTGTACGGTTTATAATGCTGATGGCTTATATGTGATTGACAGCACCAAACATTCACCATTGATTGGTTTTGCAGCCGATGGATTTCCTATTTACGGGGCTTATGCTTACAAAAACACAAATGGCACAGGCGGTATTACACGCATGAAATCGAGCTTTAGCAAACGCAACATCACCACAAGAACAACTTATTATACCGGCAACACAGTTACTGCCGGTCCGCCGGTAAACAGCACTTACCCTGTTGGTTATTTCAGAGAAGATTATCAATACAATGCCACCAGTGCTGCCACACCTGATTATTTAGACGATCATAACGGTCGCTTTTGTGTTACACCAGAATACCCGAATGGCATTTACTGCTATTTTGCAACCGTTGATGCCAATTGGAACTCGGCCTATCCTTATGCTGTTGGTCCTTATTTTTACGGCTCAAATGTGGCAACAAAAGTAACCAACATCACTGAAACAGTGAGCACTTATACTGTTGCCAACGGCACTACCGGTTTGAACGCTTTAAAACTTAAGAGTGATGACATTTTAGTGTTTTCAATTCCTGCCAACGACATGGTAGCAGTACAATTAAACGACATTAACAAAAAAGATGTGATGATTGATTTATGTGATGTAAATGGCATGGTTGTTCAAAAAGTAACCTTACACCAAGGCAGCACATTGGCTTATTTCGATAGTCGCACTTTATACCAAGGCATCTATTTTGTGCGGGTTCATAACGGTTCTGAGCTTGTTACCAAAAAAATTCTGCTTGAAAAATAAAGCACAGAAAATTTTATTCTTAATTCTTTAATTTAACTTATGACAAAGTCTATTTTTATTAGCCTAAGCGTGTGTTTTATTGTAAGCGCCGGCCTTAAGGCACAAACATACAATACCATGACCATACCTGATACAATTTCGGGAACTACTTTTAACCTCACGTTAAAAGACACCATGGCCCAATTGCGTTCGGGTAATCAAACCATTACAGGCGGTATTAACCAAAATAAATTTTGGGGGCCAACGCTTATTATGTACAAAGGCGCAAATGTGAGTTTTAACGTGAAAAATAAACTGAACGACTCAACCACCATTCATTGGCATGGCATGCATTTACCTGCTGTGATGGATGGCGGTCCGCACCAAATCATCCCTCCGGGCACCACGTGGCAACCATATTGGACGGTAAAAAACCAAGCTTCTACTTTATGGTATCACCCACATTTGCACATGATGGCAAACGAACAAATCACCAAAGGATTGGGTGGATTTATTATCATAAGAGATGCAGCAGAACGTGCCTTGGCATTGCCGCGCACCTATGGCGTGGATGACATTCCGGTTGTTTTAACCAGTCGCCGTTACGATGCTTCGAACCAATTTTCGTTTACCACCGTGGCATACGGCGATTACATGTTAACCAATGGAACGCCAAGTGCGCAAATTTCATTGCCAAAACAATATGTGCGTTTACGTATTTTAAATGCTGAAATTGAGCGTGGTTATGATGTTGGTTTTAGTGATAACCGCACTTTTTATATTATTGGCAATGACGGTGGTTTATTAAATGCACCTGTAAGTGTTACCCGTGTTAAACTGATGGTGGGTGAACGTGTTGAAATATTGGTGAATTTGTCAAACGATCAAATTGGCAGCAGCATTGATTTAAAAGCTTATAACGGCGGCCAAACCTTTGGCTTTCCGGGCGGAGAACCGGCCACCAGCGGGCAATTTGGCAGCTTGTTGAATAATACAACATTTAATTTATTGCACATCAATGTAATTGCGGCAACACCAAATGCCATTACTGCTTTACCAAGCACATTAATCAACAATACCTATTGGACTGCCGCCGACGCCACCATTTCGAGAACCGTTAGTATTACCGACGGCAATCCCGGCCCCGGTTCACTGCCATTTCGATTTGATAATACGGCCTTTGCTTTTAACACCATTAACAAAACCATTCCTTTGAATTCAGTTGAAAAATGGACCATTAAGAATAACAACGTGTTCGGCCATGCTTTTCACATTCATGATGTAGAATTTAAAATTGTTGAACGCAACGGCAGCGCCACAGCAGTAGGCTCACATGAGTCGGGCTGGAAAGACGTGATGTATGTGCCCAATGGTGAATCGGTTTCGTTTGTTGCCAAGTTTGATGATTATTCTGACGACATTCATCCGTTTATGTACCATTGCCACTTTGCCTTACATGAAGATGACGGCATGATGGGACAATTTGTTGTAAGCAGCAGTACGGAGGTACTTAAACAAAATAAAATTGAGGTTCCTTTCAGTGTTTATCCAAATCCAGCACAAGACAAAATTTTTATCAAATTTGAAAGTGATGCGGTTGATGTGTATTATATCACTGTTTATAATGCAGGCGGAAAAGCAGTTTTAATGCTACCTGCACCCGATATTCAAAAAGGAATTTCAGTTTCTGAATTGTCAAAAGGCACTTATTATTTGCAATTGATGGATGTAAAAACCAAATCGATGAGTGTTCAGAAATTTATTAAAAACTAAAGGCTTTATGCGTATTAGCAGTGCCTTATTATTTTTGTTTTTAACTGTCGCGGGTTTTGGGCAGGATAATTTTTCTGCAAACATAAATAGCAGGGATTCTTTAAAATTTAGCCTGGTAAATGTTGATGGCAAGTTGGTATCACTTGATGATTATGCTGATGCCAAAGGCCTGATTATTATTTTTACTTGCAACCATTGTCCTTTTGCCAAATTATATCCCCAAAGATTAAATGCCTTAAATGAAAAGTATAAAAAACTTGGGGTGCCTTTAATCGCAATCAGTTCAACCGATTCGGTGCAGTATGAAGAAGACGATTTTGCGCACATGGTACAATACGCCAAAAAGGAAAAATTTAAGTTTCCATATTTATACGATCGCGACCAAAGCACGGCCAAACATTATAAGGCACAAAAAACCCCGCATGCTTTTGTGATTTGGAAAAACAAGGGGAAATGGCAAATTGAATACGAAGGGGCCATAGACGACAATGGCATGCAGGCCAAAGATGTTAAGGATGCATATGTGGCCAATGCTGTGGAAGCCTTGCTTGCCGGCAAAACAGTTGCCATTCAACACAGCAAATCGATAGGCTGCCAGATTTATTTCCGTTAAGCCAAGTATTATTATAAATTGAGCATTGATTCAAAAAAGCGAAACGCAAAATGCTTAGTAGCTAACATGAAGCATTGATAATTGTTTTCAGGCCATTTAAAATCTACGATTCATCATTTAACCAACAAAAGTGCTTTCAATTTTGATAACAAGGCCCAAAGGTTTATTCCTCGGACTTTAAAGTTCATCCTAAATGGTGGCTTTTAAATGACGGAATTTGCGGCAGGGATTGAGGCGGCAGCCCGCAGGATTGGCTGTTTTAATGCCGTAGCAACGAGGGGGCGACCGAGGGAAGCCACCGCAGTGCACAGGCATAACAGCCAAGCCTGTGGCTAAAGCCGAAAGCCCGCTCGGCCGCCCAAATTATTTTCCGTGCTAAACTGACGATTTTAAAGGCCACTTAAAAAAAACCTAATTTATAAATCGAACAAATTTTCATTCAACAAGCCTATGACCCAATCGATAGTATTTGTATCTTTGATGGTATAGTTCAAATTATCAGCATTTTAACAGATACAAGCAATCGTCAATAAATTATGAAAATCAATTTTAAACTCCTCTTCGTTTTTCTGTTTTTGTTTTATTTGGTACCGGCCCAAATTAGCCATTACCAATACAGAAGGGCTTTAAACGGCGCCAAAGATCAATGGAATCAAATTGTTTTACCGGATTCTATTTTTTCAAAAGTGCGGCCTGATTTAAAAGACATTCGCATTATGGGTGTTACCGGCAGCAACGACAGCATTGAAATTCCTTTTTTGTTGGATATCGCCGATGAAGAATATCAAAGGAAAGCCATACCTTTTAATTTGATCAACGAATCGGGCGTTACTTTAGGCTATTATCTCACCTTTGAAGCCCCCGAAATGAATCCGATCAATGAAATTAGTATTGATTTTAAACAGGTGAATTTTGATTGGCGCGTGAATTTAGAAGGCAGTATGGACAACAAAACTTGGTCGCCGGTTCTAAACGATTTCCGCATGTTATCAATTCGCAACCACATCACCCAATTTAAATTTACCAAACTTGTTTTTCCTGAAACCAAATACCGTTTTTATCGCTTATTATTTAAAACCAAGCAAAAACCTGAATTGGCCTCTACCAAGGTAATTTTTAATGAAGTGGTAAAAGGCGAAGTAAAAAAATACAAAGTGCAATCTTTTGAATCTTTAGATTTACCTGAGTTAAAACAAACAGTGATTGATGTAACATTGCCCATCATGGTACCGGTGAATGGCATTGATATTTACACCAATGATTCGCATGATTATTACAGACCCATTACCATAAAATATTTAAGCGATAGCGTTAAAACCGCTAAAGGTTGGCAACACAATTACAAAACCCTTTCTGAAAGTGTATTAAGTTCAATCGAAAAAAGAGTATTCGAATTTTCAAGCACTTTGGCAACCAAATTAAAAATCACCATCGAGAACCAAGACAATTTGCCTTTAAAAATTGATTCGGTGCAAGTACAAGGTATTGTACACAAACTTATTGCTAAGTTTAATAACGATGAATCGTATTATCTTTTATACGGCAAAAAAAGATCGAAGCGTGCCAAATACGATAAAGATTTATTTGAAGGCAAGGTGCCTGCTACCCTTAACAATTGCAGTATAGGCGCTGAAGAAATGGTATTGACTGAGCCTTATCAAAATCCGTTTTTTAAATATAAAATTTGGTTGTGGATTATCGTTTGTTTGGTTTTAATTGTTGGCGCACGTTATATGCTCAAGAAAAACCGTGTGAGTTAATTCCAATATTTCTACCTTTTAAATTTCTTTCATGAAACTAAAATTCATCTACCTCTCGGTTTTGGTGCTAAGCACAATATTATCTTCTGCCCAAAATTTAAACATCGATTACAATCAGTTTATTCGCGAAACACAAAAAAATAGTTCAGAGTCGGGTAAAATTAATATTGTGTGGTGGATACCGCTTGAGTTTTGGGACATTACCTTAAAGCGCAATAAAACATTGTCGGAAGATCAAATCAAAAAATTTATTGATGAATTAAAGCCCTACAGCATGTTTGCTGTGATTCAAGGTGAAATGGGGCCAATGGGTAATTTAACTTATGTGCCTCTCGACAGCATTAAAAATTCGATTGTATTATTAGACAACAACCAAAAGAAATACTATCCAATAGCCTACGATCAATTGGATGCAGGTTTGCAAAGTTTACTCACCATGTTAAAACCGGTGCTTAAAAACTCAATGGGACAATTGGGAGAAAACATGAATTTTTTTGTGTTTAGCGATCAAAAAGACAATCAAAAAAGAGTGTCTGATCCATATGTAAAAGGCGCCGTGCAAGTGAACATACTCAACAAAGAATACAAATGGCGTACGCCGCTTGGAACTTTGATGCCTTTAAAATATTGTCCAAAAGACAAGGAAGAATTAAACGGCTCTTGGGAATACTGCCCTTGGGATGGGGAAAAACTGATTCTTAAAAAATAAAACAACAAAGTTTTACAAAGACTTTAGCGATTTCTTCTAAGCTTTATATTTCAAACCAAAATTATTTATACCGCCTGGTGATTTTATTGCATCTTTTGATTAACTTTATTTTAATTGAAAGGCACGCACATGAAGCAAAATTTTAAATATTTAATTTTAATTGTTTGTTTTTTAGGGATTTTTCAAATTAAAGCGCAAGACTCTTTGCGTCGTTCGGAATTAGGCTCCACCATACTAACCGTTAATTCATTTAACACGAATTATACTTACGCGCAAAACCGACCATCGTTCGAGATTCTGAACGGCTTATTTTACCGATACAATAAAAACCGCAACAGTTATCGCGCATTAATCAGTTACGGTGAAAATAAAATTGACTTTAAATCACCTCCTGAATTTACAGAAGGTAAAAGCGGTAACGTGAGCAATAAAAATTTTATGCTTGGCGCCGGCATACAACACAATTTAAAAAAGAACAAAGACTGGCTTTATGGATTTATTGACTTGTGTTATCGCAACACATTTTCTACAGGCACCAATATAGGCGGGGGATATATAGACACCTATTCAAGCAGTGCCAATGGCCTTGATGCGTACTTAGGTCTTGGTTTTAAATTTAAGATTGCCAAACAATTGTGTTTGTCGCCCGAGCTGACATATAATATATATTTTGGCCGAACCGACACAAAATTTAATTTTGGTAATAAGGTCTCAAATTCAGTGACATACGACCTCAACATCAAAAGCATTTTAAAAATTCATTTTACGGCGAAGTTTTAAAACCATGATTTGTTTTTAAAATGTAAACATTGCATGGGCAATAGCAGATATTCTATAGATTTGCACTGTGCTGGATGATTTTTCGGAACATATAAAAAACAGGCTTAAAACCCTACCTGATAGTCCGGGTGTGTATCAATATTTTGATGCCGATGAAACTTTATTGTACGTTGGTAAAGCAAAGAATTTAAAAAAAAGAGTTTCTTCTTATTTTAGCAAAGAGCACGACAATGCCAGGTTGCGCTTGATGGTGCGAAAAATACATGAGATTAAAACCATCAACGTTAATTCTGAACTTGATGCTTTATTGTTGGAAAACAATTTGATTAAAAGTTTAAAGCCCCGTTACAATGTTAATTTGCGTGATGATAAAACCTATCCTTGGATCATCATTAAAAAAGAACGTTTTCCACGCGTGTTTTATACCCGCAAACAAATCAAAGATGGCAGCGAATATTACGGGCCTTATCCTTCAGGCAAAAGCATGCATACCTTGCTCGATTTAATTCGTCAAACATACGCCGTACGCACCTGTGCATTGGATTTATCGGAACAAAAAATTCAGCAGAGCAAATACCGTCCTTGTTTGGAGTTTCACATTGGCCGATGCAAAGCCCCTTGTGTAAATAAACAAAGTGAGGAAGAATACAATGCTTACATGCAGGAAATTCGCCAGATTATTAAAGGCGATTTAAATTTTGCTGTTCGCGATTTAAAAGAAAAAATGTTGGAAGCCTCTACCCGCCTCGAGTTTGAGCTGGCTGAAGAATACAAACAAAAAATTGAAGCTTTAAGTAATTACCAAAGCAAATCTACCATTGTACATCCTTCGATTACCAATGTGGATGTGGTGAATTTAATTTCGGACGAAAAAAGTGCTTTTGTACATTACTTTAAAATCATTAACGGCGCCATTGTACAATCACAAACCATTGAACTGAAAAAGAAATTGGATGAAAGCGATGAAGAATTGTTGCTCTTTGCCATTTTTGAATTTAGAAACAGATTTAAGAGCAGCTCGAAAGAAATTTTAGTACCCTTTGCACCCGACATTGAATTGCCAGATTTAACTTTTAGCGTGCCGAAAATCGGCGATAAAAAACAACTTTTGCTTTTGTGTTACAAAAATGCTTTGTCGTATAAACAAGAGCGCGATAAACAAATTGCCCTTACCGATCCGGCCCGGCATACCGAACGCATCATGAACCAAATGATGAAAGATTTACGCATGAAGGTGCAACCACGCCGCATTGAAGGTTTTGATAACAGTAATATCCAAGGTCATTATGCCGTAAGTGCCATGCCGGTATTTATCGACGGTAAACCTGCCAAAAAAGAATACCGTCATTATAATGTAAAAACGGTTGAAGGTCCTGATGATTTTAAAACCATGGAGGAAGTGATATACCGACGCTACTCGAAGGTAATTGAAGAAAAACTCGAGAT